>JAGOBT010000204.1 GCA_017999135.1 Burkholderiaceae bacterium | reverse complement strand
TGGCTGCCGAGGGCGATGCCCGCTTCGCACCGATTGCCAAGCTGATCGCCGAGTGGCAGCCCGATGCGCTGGTGGTCGGCATCCCGGTGCACCCCGATGGCGCGCCGCACGACAATACCCGGCGCGCGCAGCGCTTCGCCCGCCAGCTGCATGGCCGCTTCGGCCTGCCGGTGCACCCGGTGGATGAGCGCTACAGCACCACCGAGGCGGCCGCCGGCGGCGCGCGTGACCTCGATGCCGCCTCTGCCGCGGTGATCCTCGACCAATACCTGCGAACCTTGACATGAGCACACTCACCCTCGATGCCGAGGCGCTGTACACCGAGCTGCGCGCCGGCGTGCAGCAGCTGTGGCGCCCCGGCATGGCGCTGATGGGCATCTGGTCGGGCGGCGCTTGGCTGGCCGAGCGGCTGGCGGCCGACCTGCCGGCAGCGCTGGCGGTGGGCAAGCCCGGCGTGATCAGCAGCACCCTGCACCGCGATGATTTCTCGGCCCGCGGCATGGCCAGCGGGACAGACGCCACCAAGATCCCGTTCGCGGTGGACGGCGCGCACATCCTGCTGCTCGACGACGTGCTGTTCACCGGCCGCACCATCCGCGCGGTGATCAACGAGCTGTACGACTTCGGCCGCCCGGCCAGCGTGACGCTGGCGGTGCTGGTCGACCGCGGCGGGCGTGAGCTGCCGATCCAGCCAGCCTTCGCCGCCGCCAAGATCAGCCTGCCGGCCGAGCAGAAGCTGGCGCTGACGCGCACCGACGACGGCCGCTTCAGCTTCAGCGTGAAGGGATCGATCTGAGATGCTGAACAAGCGCAACCCCCAGCTCAACAAGCACGGCGAGCTGATCCACCTGCTGTCCATCGAGGGCCTGCCGCGCGACGTGGTCACGCACATCCTCGACACCGCTGGCACCTTCCTCAGCGTCAACGACCGCGAGGTGAAGAAGGTGCCGCTGCTGCGCGGCAAGAGCGTCTTCAACCTGTTCTTCGAGAACAGCACCCGCACCCGCACCACCTTCGAGATCGCTGCCAAGCGGCTCAGCGCCGATGTCATCAACCTCGACATTGCCAAGAGCAGCGCCAGCAAGGGCGAGAGCCTGCTCGACACCATCGCCAACCTCAGCGCGATGCATGCCGACATGTTCGTGGTGCGGCACAGCGAGAGCGGCGCGCCCTACCTGATCGCCCAGCACTGCGCGCCGCATGTGCATGTGGTCAACGCGGGTGACGGCCGCCATGCCCACCCCACCCAGGGGCTGCTGGACATGTACACCATCCGGCACTTCAAGAAGGATTTCACCCAGCTCAGTGTGGCCATCGTCGGCGACATCGTGCACAGCCGGGTGGCGCGTTCGGACATCCATGCGCTGACCACGCTGGGCGTGCCCGACATCCGCGCCGTGGGGCCCAAGACCCTGGTGCCGGGCGACTTCAAGGGCATGGGCGTGCGGGTGTGCCACAGCATGGAAGAAGGCATCCGCGGCGCCGACGTGATCATCATGCTGCGCCTGCAGAACGAACGCATGAGCGGCGCCATGCTGCCCAGCGCCGGCGAGTTCTTCAAGAACTACGGCCTCACCGACGACAAGCTGAAGCTGGCCAAGCCCGATGCCATCGTGATGCACCCGGGGCCGATCAACCGCGGCGTGGAGATCGACAGCCAGGTGGCCGACGGCAGCCACAGCGTGATCCTGCCGCAGGTCACCTTCGGCATCGCGGTGCGCATGGCGGTGATGTCGATCATTGCGGGGAATGAAGCATGAAGATCCTGATCCAAAACGGCCGGCTGATCGACCCCGCGAGCGGCCGCGATGAACGCGCCGACGTGGCGATTGCCACCGGCCGCATCCTCACCATCGGCGCGGTGCCGGCCGACTTCCAGCCCCAACGCGTGATCGACGCGGCCGGCTGCATCGTCGCGCCCGGTCTGGTGGACCTGGCGGCGCGGCTGCGCGAGCCGGGGCATGAGCATGAAGGCATGCTGGAGAGCGAGCTGAACGCGGCTGCAGCGGGCGGCGTCACCAGCCTGGTCTGCCCGCCCGACACCGACCCCACGCTGGACGAGCCTGGCCTGGTGGAAATGCTGAAGTTCCGCGCCCGCAAGCTCAGCCTGTGCCGGTTGTTCCCGCTGGGCGCGCTCACCCGCGGCCTGGCCGGCGAGGTGCTGACCGAGATGGCCGAGCTGACCGAGGCCGGCTGCGTCGGCTTCAGCCAGGCCGATGTGCCGGTCATCGACACCCTGGTGCTGCAGCGGGCGCTGCAGTACGCCGCCACCTTCGGCTACACCGCCTGGCTGCGGCCGCAGGACGGCTGGCTGGGCAAGGGCGTGGCCGCCAGCGGCGCGGTGGCCACCCGGCTGGGCCTGTCGGGCGTGCCGGTGGCTGCCGAGACGGTGGCCCTGCTCACCATCATCGAGCTGGTGCGCACCACCGGCGCGCGGGTGCACCTGTGCCGGCTGTCCAGCGCGGCTGGCGTGGCCCTGCTGCGCGCGGCCAAGGCCGAGGGCCTGCCGATCACGGCCGACGTGTCGATCAACTCGCTGCACCTCACCGATGTGGACATCGGCTTCTTCAACCCGGCGATGCGGCTGACGCCGCCGCTGCGCCAGGGCAGCGACCGCGACGCGCTGCGGGCCGCGTTGGCCGACGGCACGCTGGACGCGCTGGTGTCCGACCACACGCCGGTCGAAGGCGACATGAAGACCCTGCCCTTCGGCGAGGCCGAGCCCGGCGCCACCGGGCTGGAGCTGCTGCTGAGCATGGCGTTGAAGTGGGGTGCGGATACTGGCCTGCCGATCACCACGACGCTGGCCCGCGTTACCAGCGGCCCGGTGCGGGTGCTGGGCGACGCGCTGGGCTCGCTGGCCTCGTCGGCTGGCCAGCTGGTGCCCGGCGGCGTGGCCGATGTCTGCATCTTCGACCCCGACGCCACTTGGACGGTGCAGCCCGGCAGCCTGCTCAGCCAGGGCAAGCACACGCCGTTCGCCTTCGAGGCCACCGGCATGGCGTTGCCCGGCCGGGTGCGCGCCACGCTGGTGGCCGGCACGGTGGCCTACGCCGCCCCTGCTGCCCCATCCGCCGCCTGATGCCGGGCGTGGCGGGCGGCCTGGCCCTCGCGTCGCGTCTGCCGCTGGTGCTGTGGCGCGTGGCGCGGCTGGTGCTGCATGTGCTGCATGGCATGGCGGTGATGGCGCTGCGCTTTCCGTCGCTGGACGCGGCCGGCCGCCAGGCCCGCATCCAGTGGTGGTCGGCCGGCCTGCTGCGGGCCGTGGGCGTGGGCCTGCAGGTGCGTGGCACGCCGCGGCCGGGCGCCACGCTGCTGGTGGCCAACCATGTGTCGTGGCTCGACATCGCCGCCCTGCATGCGGCGGTGCCGCAGGCGCGCTTCGTCTCCAAGGCCGATGTGCGGCGCTGGCCGTTGCTGGGCTGGCTGGTGGCTGGCGCCGGCACGCTGTTCATCGAGCGGGAACGCAAGCGCGATGCGCTGCGGGTGGTGCATGCCATGGCCGACGCGCTGCGCGCCGGCGAGACGGTGGCGGTGTTCCCCGAGGGCACCACCGGGCCCGGGCCAGCACTGCTGCCGTTCCACGCCAACCTGTTGCAGGCCGCCATCGCCACCGCCACGCCGATCCAGCCTGCGGTGCTGCGCTTTGCCGATGTGCAGCAGCGCTTCAGCCCGGCGGTTCAATTCGTCGGCGAGACGACCCTGCTGCAGAGCCTGTGGCGCGTGGCCACCGCGCGCGGGCTGGTGGCCCATGTCGACCTGCTGCCGCCGCAGGGCAGCGCCCATGCCGACCGCCGCGCCCTGGCCGAGCATCTGCACCAGTGCATGGCCGAGCGGCTGGCGGGCTGAGCAACAGGGCTGAGCGACACGACCGGGCGCCAGGCGGGCAGCGCGCATACTCCCGGCCTGCCCCTTTCCACCTTGAAAGCGACCAAGGCATGAACCCAGGCCTGCTGCTCGGCTTCGACGACGAACAAACCGCCGGCCAGGCCTTGGCCCAGGCCCTGGACGTGCCCTGGGCCGTGGTGCAGCGCCACCGTTTCCCCGATGGTGAAAGCAAGCTGCGCCTGCCGCCGGCCCTGCCGGCCGAGTTGCTGCTGCTGCGCGGCCTGCACCAGCCGCACGACAAGCTGGTGGAGCTGCTCATCACCCTGCCGGCTGCCCGCGCGCTGGGTGCGCGGCGCATCGTGCTGGTGGCGCCCTATCTGGCCTACATGCGCCAGGACATGGCCTTCACCCCGGGCGAGGCGGTGAGCCAGCGCCACATTGCCGCACTGCTGGCATCGCAGGTGGACGGCCTCATCACGGTCGACCCGCACCTGCACCGCATCGCCTCGCTCGACGAGGTGATGCCCGGTTGCCCCAACCGGGCCTTGACGGCCGCGCCGCTGCTGGGCGCCTGGGTGGCGCAGCGGGTGCCCGGCGCGCTGCTGCTCGGTCCGGACGAGGAAGCCCTGCAGTGGGTGGCCGCCGCGGGCGCCGTGCACGGGCTGGACCACGCGGTGTGCCACAAGCAGCGCCTGGGCGACCGCGATGTGCGGGTGGCCCTGCCCGATGTGCCACTGCACGGCCGCGCCGTGGTGCTGATGGACGATGTGGCCAGCACCGGGCGCACGCTGGTGGAGGCGGCCACGGCCGTGCTGGCCGCCGGCGCGGCCAGCGTGGACGTGGCTGTCACCCATGCGTTGTTCGTCGGCGACGCATGGGCGCAGCTGCAGGCCGCGGGGGTGCGCCATGTGTGGAGCAGCGACGCCGTGCCGCATGCCACCGCGGTGGTGCCGATCACGCCCCTGCTGGCGGGGGCTGTTCGGGCTTTCTAGGTGGCGCCAGCAGCGCTAGAGTCGGGCGCGGCGTGCGGGATCGGCCCACGCCGGACCATGCCTGATCCAGGGAAGGGGCGGCGGTGGCAATCGACCTGATGCGCATGGTGGCGGACCAGATCCAGGTGGGCAAGCCGCTGCCGTTCGGCGTGCGCGACGACCAGGGCCAGCTGCTGCTGGCCAAGGGCCGCGTGGTGGCCAATGACACCCAGCTGCAGACACTGCTGTCGCGTGGCCTGTACGCCGACCACGACGAGGCCGATGCCGCCGAGGAGGCCGCCAGCGCCAGCGGCCAGCCCCGCCGCATGACGCTGTTCGACCTGTGGAAGCAGACCACCGCGCGGCTCGACATCCTGCTGGGCAGCCTGCCGCGCGAGGGCTTCGTGGCGCGCTGCGACACCTTCGCCACCCAGTTGATGGCGCTGATCGACCGCGACCCGGACATCGGCATCTACCACTCGGTGCGGCAGGACCCGAAGCGCCTGAGCCTGTATGGCCTGAACCACGCGCTGCACTGCGCCATGGTGGGCCAGCTGGCCGCCCGCCGCGCCGGCTGGGACGACACGCGTGTGCGCACCCTGGTGAAGGCGGCACTGACCATGAACCTCAGCATCGTCGAGGTGCAGGGCCGCTTTGCCACCATGGGCCGCCTGAACGACACCCAGCGCGACCAGATCCGCGCCCATCCCCAGGCCGCGCATGACCAGTTGCAGGCCGCCGGCGTGGACGATGCCGACTGGCTGCAGGCCGTGCTGCAGCACCATGAGCACCCGGGTGGCGGTGGCTACCCCAGCGGCACCGGCGCCATGGGCGAGATGGCGCAGGTGCTGCGCATGGCCGATGTGTTCATGGCCAAGATCAGCCCGCGCACCGAGCGGCCGGCCATGCCCATCCTGGACGCCGCACGGCAGATGTTCGCCGAGGCGCAGGGCAGCCCGCTGGCCGCCGCCATCATCAAGGAATACGGCATCTACCCGCCGGGCAACTTCGTGTTGCTGGCCTCGGGCGAGATGGCGGTGGTGATCCGCCGCGGCGCCACCGCCCACACCCCGGTGGCCGCGGCCGTGACCGACAAGAACGGCATCCCGATCGTGCGCACCCCTCGGCGCAACACCGCCGAGCCGGCCTGGGCCATCAAGAGCCTGGTGCCCGAGAGCAAGATGCTGCTGCGCGTGCCGCCTGAGCGGCTGTACGGCCTGGTGGAATAGCCACCACGGGCCCTGCTCACTGCGGGCCGATGGCCGGCGCCGGGCCCGGTGCCGGCGCCACCACCGCCGGTGCGTAGACGATGTCGCGCAGCGTCAGGCTGATGCTGGGGATGTAGGTGATCAGCATCAGGCAGCCGATGATCACGCCCACGAAGGGCAGCAGGTGGCCGATGATCTTGTCCAGCGAGATCCTGGCCACGGTGCAGGCGGCGAACAGG
>JAGOBT010000203.1 GCA_017999135.1 Burkholderiaceae bacterium | reverse complement strand
GTGGTATTTCCAGCGCTATGTGCCGCACCTGCCGGCGGCCGGCGAGATCACGCTGTTCGACCGCAGCTGGTACAACCGCGCCGGCGTCGAGCGGGTGCTGGGCTACTGCACCGAGGCGCAGGCCCTGGCCTTTCTGGACCAGACGCCCAGCTTCGAGAAGATGCTGGTCGACGATGGCGTGCTGCTGGTGAAGTACTGGCTCACCGTCGACCAGGCCGAGCAGGAACGGCGCTTCGCCGAGCGCCTGCAAGACCCGCTGAAGCGCTGGAAACTGTCGCCGATCGACCTGCAGTCGCGCAGCAAGTACGCGGCCTACTCTGCAGCGCGTGATGCCATGCTGGCCGCCACCCACACCCGCCATGCGCCCTGGACGCTGGTGGACTTCAATGACCAGCGGCGCGGCCGGCTTGCGCTGATCCGCCATCTGCTGGCCCATGTGCCCGACACCCATGTGCCACCCGCGCCGCTGGACATGCCCCCGTTGCAGGGCACTCCGTTGACCGAGAACCTGCCCAAGCGCTTTCGGCCGATCTGAACAGGCCGGCGCGCCGCTGGCTCAGTGCATCAGCGGCCGGTTCGGCAACTCGTTCGGATTGGCCTGCGCCGCGTCCACCGCATGGTGGCGGCGCAGCAGGCCGTCGATGGCGTCCACTGCCTGCAGCAGGCCAGCCTCGAAGCGGCCCTGGCGGAAGGCCTCGCGCATCGGCGCGATCAGGGCCTGCCACTGCGCCGCGTCGACATGCTGGTTCAACCCGCGGTCGGCCACGATCTCGATGGCGTGTTCCGCCAGCAGCAGGTACACCAGCACGCCGTTGTTGGCCTGGGTGTCCCAGACCCGCAGCTTGCCGAACTGGGTGATGGCACGGTCGCGGGCCGACAAGTCCTGCCACAGGTACGAGAGTGGCAGGCCAGCCTCGACCACCACGCGGATTTCGCCGCTGTGGCCGGCTTCGCTGGCGGCCACGCGGGTCTCGATGCGCTGCAGTGCCGCCTCGGGCAGGGCGCGCGCCGCGTCGCGCTCGTCCCACCAGCGGTGGCGCAGGATGCGGGCCAGACGCTGCCAGAGGCTGCGGCGCATGCGGAGTGGGGCCGGGTTGTGCACCATCACCAGTCTCCTGACGCGCCACCGCCACCGAAATCACCCCCGCCGCCGGAGCTGAAGCCGCCCCCGCCGCCGAAGCCGCCACCACCCCCGCCGCCGCCGCCCCAGATGATCGGTGGCCCGCCGCCGCTGCGTCCACGGCCGATGCCCCGTGCGGCACCCACGCCCATCACGCCCACCAGCACCAGGGCCACGATGCCGGCCAGCCCGCCGATCAGCAGGCTGGCACTCAGCCACCAGGCCAAGGTGCCCGCGCCGCCCGCGGTCACCACCGAGCCGAGCTTGCGCCCCAGCACGCTGGTCAGCACGCCGCCCAGCACCGGCACGGCGATGAAGAAGAACACCGCCAGCTCTTCCCAATCGAAGCCGGCGTCGGGCCGGGCGCCAGCCTGGGCGGCGGGTGCCGGCAGGTTCTCGCCGCGCAGGCGGGCCATCAGCGCGTCCACGCCGGCGTTCAGCCCGGTTGCGTAGTCGCCACGCTTGAAGGCCGGGCCGATCTGGTTGGCGATGATCTGGCGCGCGGCCAGGTCGGGCACCGCGCCTTCCAGCGCCTTGGCCACCTGGATGCGCAGCTTGCGGTCGTCGCGTGCCACCACCACCAGCAGGCCGTCGCCCACGTCCTTGCGGCCGATCTTCCAGGCGTCGCCGGCGCGCTGGGCGTAGTCGGCAATGTCCTCGATGCCGGTGCTGGCCACCGTCAGCACCACGATCTGCGGGCCGGCCTGGGCCTCGAAGGCGGCCAGCTTGGCCTCGAGTGTGGCGCGCTGGTCGGGCTGCAGCACGCCGGCCTGGTCCATCACCCGGGCGGTGAGCGTGGGGATGGCCTGCAGATCTTGCGCCGCGGCCGTGCCACCCAGCAGCAAGGCGGCCACTGCCAGCAGCCAGGCCATGGCCGGCCACCAGCCGAAGCGCGGCGCCCTTGGGCGCACGGCATGCATGCTCAGATCACTTGCTGGCGGGCTTGTCGAAGCTGACCGCCGGAGGCGCGCTGATCGCAGCCTCGTTGGCCACGGTGAAGCTGGGCTTGACGCTGTAGCTGAACACCATCGCCGTCAGGTTGCTGGGGAAGCTGCGCGCCAGCACGTTGTACTGCTCCACCGTCTTGATGTAGCGGTTGCGCGCCACGGTGATGCGGTTCTCGGTGCCTTCCAGCTGCACCCGCAGGTCCTGGAAGGCCTGGTTGGCCTTCAGGTTGGGGTATTGCTCGCTCACCACCATCAGGCGGCTCAGCGCGCCGGTCAGCTGGCCTTGGGCCTCCTGGAATTTCTGGAACGCGGCCGGGTCGTTCACCAGCTCGGGCGTGGCCTGGATCGACGTGGCGCGGCTGCGCGCCTCGATCACCTTGGTCAGCGTCTCCTGCTCGAAGTTGGCCTCGCCCTTGACGGTGGCCACGATGTTGGGGATCAGGTCGCTGCGGCGCTGGTACTGGTTCAGCACCTCGGCCCAGCCGCTCTTGACCTGCTCGTCCAGGCGCTGGAAGTCGTTGTAGCCGCAGCCGGTCAGCAGCACGGCCAGGCCCAGGGCAGGCAGAAGGCGACGCAGGGTGGACAGCATGGGGTTCTCCGTGGGGCAGGTGCAGGCCGGTAGATGGGGCCGCGGGCCGGTTTTCAATCGGGCCAGCTTAGCATCGGACCATGATGGATCCCGCGCAGGCCCTGGCCGCTGCCACCAGGCCCGCACCCCGGGCGAGCGGGGCCCTGTCGCGGGTGCTGGTGCTGGGTGGTGGTGGCGCGCTGGGCGCCAAGGTGGTCGAGCGGCTGCTGGCTGCCCGCCGCTTCCAGGCCGTGGGGGTGTGGACGGTGCAACCGCTGCAGGCGGCCCTGCGTGGCCTGGTGCCGCTGGCCGAGGCCGACTTCGCCGGCTTCCGGCCCGACACTGCCGTGGTGGTGTTCGACCGCGCACGCCATGCCAACGGCCGCGAGGCGGCATTCGGCCAGCCGCAGCCGGCCGATCTGCCGGCGCTGGCCATGCAGCTGCGGCAACTGGGGGTCACCGCCCTGGTCGTGGTGGTGCCGCATGCCCCTGGCCTGCTGCCGCAGGCGCTGAAGGCCGGGCTGGCCACGCTGGACGAAGGTGCCGTGGCGGCGCTGGGCTTCGGGCACCTGGTGTTCATGCGCTCGGCCCAGGCCGGCGTGGCCGGCGATGCCGCGGGCACCGCGCCGCAACGGCTGGCGCGCTGGCTGCTGGGCCAGCTGCACTGGATGGTGCCGCAGGGTGACCAGCCGGTGCGCACCGACACCGTGGCCCGCGTGGCCGCGCATCTGGCGCGGGCCTTGCCCGAGGCGGCACCCGGCACGCGGGTGTTGCCACCCGATGTGCTCTGGGCCGCAGCCCAGACGCCCGCCAGCGAGGGTGTGGTCGACGACTGGCTGGCCGGCTGCCCGTTGACCGGCGTCAACACCCGCCAGCGCTGGTGAATGCTCGCATGCGGCCCGCACCGGGACGGCCCCACGCGCCGCCCATAATTCGGGGATGAACGCACCGCTGCACAACGACACCTTCCTGCGGGCCTGCCTGCGCCAGCCCACCACCCACACCCCCATCTGGCTGATGCGCCAGGCCGGCCGCTACCTGCCGGAATACAAGGCCACCCGCGTGGCGGCGGGCAACAGCTTCATGGGCCTGGCCACCAACCCGCAGTACGCCACCGACGTGACGTTGCAGCCGCTGGACCGCTACCAGCTGGATGCGGCGATCCTGTTCTCCGACATCCTGACCGTGCCCGACGCCATGGGCCTGGGGCTGAGCTTCGGTGCCGGCGAGGGCCCGAAGTTCGCCCACCCGCTGCGCACCGAGGCCGACGTGGCCAAGCTGGCCGTGCCCGACCTGGACAAGCTGCGCTATGTGTTCGATGCGGTCGCGTCGATCCGCAAGGCCCTGGTAACAACCGACGCCCAAGGCCGCCGCGCCGGCCGCGTGCCGCTGATCGGCTTCTCGGGCAGCCCCTGGACGCTGGCCTGCTACATGGTCGAAGGCGGCGGGTCCGATGACTACCGCCTGATCAAGACCATGCTGTATTCGCGCCCCGACCTGATGCACCGCATCCTGGCCGTCAATGCCGATGCCGTGGCCGCCTACCTGAACGCCCAGATCGAGGCGGGCGCACAGGCGGTGATGGTGTTCGATTCCTGGGGCGGCGTGCTGGAGCACCGCGCCTTCCACCAGTTCAGCCTGGCCTACACCCAGCGGGTGCTGAACCAGCTCAAGCGTGAGCACGACGGCCAGCGCATCCCGGCCATCGTGTTCACCAAGGGTGGCGGCCTGTGGCTGGAGCAGATCGCCGCCACCGGCGCTGACGTGGTCGGCCTGGACTGGACGACGGACCTGGGCCAGGCGCGCCGCCGCGTCGACGACAGCGTGGCGCTGCAGGGCAACTTCGACCCGATGGCGCTGTTTGCCACGCCCGAGGCGGTGGCCACCGAGGCGCGTGCGGTGCTCGACAGCTTCGGCCCGCCGCAGCGCGCCGACGGCCGCTGGGGCGGCCACATCTTCAACCTGGGCCACGGCATCAACCAGCACACCCCGCTGGAGCATGTGCAGGCCCTGGTGGAGGCGGTGCATGCCCATTCGCCCACGCTGCGCCAGTCTGTGGTGAAAGGTTGACACCTGCGGCAAGTTGGGGGTTGTCCGGAGAGGGTGAGTGCACGCTCAGGGCTTGACTTATCCCCAAAAGCCGCTTCACGACAAATCACCGGTCAAGAATGTGCGGCGCAGCATGAAGTTTGCTGAAAATTCGTGCTAAGTGTTTGATCTCAAACATGTTTTGAGAACTGCCGCAAAGTTGGGCAATCCAGGCGGATGCCCGCCGGATCAAGCACTTAGCGCGGCCATCGGCAGCTTTCCCACAAAGTTATCCACAGAAGCCGGGGACAGTTGAAAAAGCCGTTTTCAATCATCGACTTAACGCCGGTTCTTGATGTGAAGACGAAAAAACCCCCGCCAATCCAGGGTGCGCTGCGTTGACCGCCATCACGCTGCCGGTGGCCGTGGAGGCCCCGCAGCACAGCGGACTGACCGGCGCGCTGCACTACAGCAGCCCGCAGGCCCTGCCGCCCGGCACCCTGCTGCGGGTGCCGCTGGGCAAGCGTGACCTGCTGGGCATCGTCTGGCATGCCGCGCCGCCGGCGGCGGGTGAGGCCGATGCCCCGCCGCCGGTGCTGCGCCCGGTGGGCGAGGTGTTCACCGGCCTGCCGCCGATGGCGCCCGCCTGGCTGGCGCTGGTCGACTTTGCCGCCAGCTACTACCAGCGCAGCGTGGGCGAGCTGGCGCTGGCCGTGCTGCCGCCCGAACTGCGCAAGCTGGACGCCCCCGGCCTGGCCAAGCGCCTGACCCGCCTGCTGAAGAAGCTGGACGCCGCGCCGCCGCTGCCCGCCACCCTGGTCGACAGGCCCCAGCTCGGCCCCGAGCAGCAGGCGGCGCTGGCGGCCTTCCACACGGCCTTCACCCAGGCCGGCGCAACGCCGCGCCCGGCGCCGCTGCTGCTGCACGGTGTCACCGGCAGCGGCAAGACCGAGGTCTACCTGCATGCGGCTGAACAGGTGCTGGCCGCCGGCCGCCAGGCCCTGGTGCTGGTGCCTGAGATCAACCTGACGCCACAACTGGAAGCGCGCTTCGCGGCGCGCTTTCCGCAGCACCGCCTGGTCAGCCTGCACAGCGGGCTGACGCCGGTGCAGCGGCTGCGCCACTGGCTGCTGGCCCACCTGGGACGGGCCGACATCGTGCTTGGCACGCGCATGGGCGTGTTCGCGCCGCTGCCGCGGCTGGGGCTGATCGTCGTGGATGAGGAGCACGACCCGTCGTACAAGCAGCAGGAAGGCGCGCGCTACTCGGCGCGCGACCTCGCCGTCTACCGTGGCCACCTGGAGCGGGTGCCGGTGATCCTGGGGTCGGCCACGCCGTCGCTGGAGACCTGGCAGCACGCGCTGCCCGGCCCGCGCCAGCGCTACCAGCGCCTGCCGCTGGACGCCCGTGTGGGCGGCGGCGCGCTGCCGCGGGTGCGGCTGTTCGACATGGGCGTGCTGCCCAAGGTCAACGGCCAGAGCCCGGTGCTGGCGCCGATGGTCATCGACAGCCTGCGCCAGCGCATTGCTGCTGGCGAGCAGAGCCTGGTGTTCCTGAACCGCCGCGGCTATGCGCCGGTGCTGCACTGCGC
>JAGOBT010000202.1 GCA_017999135.1 Burkholderiaceae bacterium | reverse complement strand
TGCGCGAGGCCATGTACGCCATCGACCTGCCGCAGTGGGCCAAGGATGCCCTGGCCGCGCTGGGCGAGGCGCCCACGCTCGACCAGCTGGCCGGCCTGGTGCAGCAGATCAAGGCCGTGGCCGATTCCATGACGGCCGAGTTCGAGCCGCTCGGCGGCGTGTTCGAGCGCATCGCGGGCCTCAGCACCAGCGCCAAGCTGCAGCTGGCCGACTTCGCCGGCGGCATCGACGCCTTCATCGCCAAGACGCGGCAGTACGTCGACCTGTACTACACCGAGGAGGAGAAGCTGGCCATCAAGGCCCGCGAGATCCTCGCGCGGGCCAGCGCGGCGGGCTTCGACGCCAGCGGCGCCAACGAGCTGCTCGACCTGCGCCGCGCCATGGAGGCCACCGACGTCGGCACCGAAAGCGGCCGCCGCATCGTGGCCGCGCTGCTCGACCTGGCCGACGACTTCGCCCCCGTGGGCAAGTACCTCGAGGAGCAGGGCCTCACCCTGGCGCAGCTGGCCGAGGGCTCGCCGCAGGTGGCCGCGCTGGAGGCGCTGGAAGACCCCACCGCCGCCACCGCAGAGGCCACCATGGCCACCGCCGACGCCACCACCGACCTGGTGGAGGAGGCCGAGGTGCAGACCACCATCCTCACCGACATCGCGGAGAACACCGGCGCGCAGGCTGACACCGTGGCCGCCGGCCTGGCGCAGCTCGCCGGGCTGATGGCCGACATGCTCGCCGAGCTGCGCGCACTGCGCTCCGATGCCGAGATGGCCGCGAGCGCCCCGACATGACGCGTGCGCGCTACCGCGTGGTGGTGGCCGTGGAGGCCGTCGTCGACGTCGACGGCAGCCGCGAGACCTTCCTCTTCGGCTACGAGGACTGGATGACCGGCCCGGCCGACACGCCGCCGAACACCCCCGTGCGCGGCCTGCTCGGCAGCGCCGGCCGCTACAGCCGCAACCTGTTCCAGGGTGGTGGCGTCACCGGCCGCATCGTGAGCGACTTTGGCTACGCGCGCATCCGCAACCCGCGCCCGGCCGAGCTGAGCGGCGAGGGCGAGCTCGACGACTGGATGGGCTACAGCATCAGCGGCTGCAGCTACGAGGTGCGCCGCGGCCTGGTGGGCGCCGCCTACCCCGACGAGTACCAGGTGGTGTTCGTGGCCAAGGGCATGAACATGCCCGCTGGCGACGACATCACCCTGCGCCTGCGCGACGAGGGCCTGCTGCTCGACCAGCCCATCGTCACCGAAGGCTTCGCCGGCACCGGCGGGCTGGAAGGCACCGGCAGCGTGCCCAAGCGCAAGCAGTTCGTCAGCGAGTCGCCGGGCTACATCGAGCCCATCCTCGTCGACGCCGACAAGCAGATCTACTTCGTGCAGAGCACCAGCACGCAGGGGCTGCACGACTCCTACCTCACCAGCTCGCTGGAGACCCGGCTCTTCGACGTGTTCGTGGGCGGCCTGCGGCAGACCCGCGGCTCCAACTACGCCAGCCAGGCCGCGCTGCTGGCCACCGCGCCGGACGCGGGCGAAGTGCGCTACTGGTTCGGGCCCGACAGCACGGTGGTCATCGGGTGGAAGGACGGGCCGGTGTTCTTCCGGCTCGGCACGGCCGCCGACGGCGACGTGCGCGTCTTCGCCGTCGGCGGCCCCAACGATGCCGACCACACCCGGCGCGGCACGCCGCTGGGCAGCTTCCGCGGCAGCCACCTGGCGCTGCGTGCAGGCGTGCCGCTCTCGCGCATCGACACCGCGGCCGATGACCTGGCGGTGGAGGCGCAGCTCGTCGACGACGATCGCACCTACGCCGACGTGCTCAGCGATTCGGCGCTGGGCCGCCAGGGGTGGTTCGGCTTCGACCGCACCGGCATGTTCCGCAGCGGCTACCTGCTGGACCCGGCCGACGACGACTACTACTACGGCGTGGATCCCGCGGTGCTGGGCGCGGTGCGCCCGCCGCAGCCCACCACCAGCGCCTACACCTTCACCGACGACCTCATCCTGCGCGGCACCCTGCGCCGCCTGCCGGTGCCGGGCATGGAGCAGCCGGCATGGTCGTTCGCGGTGAACAGCGGCGAATGCTGGCCCTGCACCGTGGACCCCACCGCCAGCCGCACGCTGCGCGACTACCTCACCCGCGAGGTGTGGACCGCCATCTCCGGCGTGGACGAAGACACCCGCACCGCCGATCCCGGCGCGGTGCACATGAGCATCGAGACCCGCGGCCGCTACCTGCCCAACACCTTCAGCCAGCGGCTGATGCTCGAGCGGCTCTGCGTGCTGTACGCCGGCCGGCACCATGTGTGGGAGTGGGCCGTGCTGATGGACGACGAGATGCCCGAGGAGCTGCTCGAGCTCGACCTGCACGACGTGGTGACGCTGCAGGTGTCGCGGCTGGGCCTGGCCGCGGGCATCAAGCTGCGCCTGGTCTCCATCACCATCGACATGGAGTCGCCGCGGCACCGCATCGTGTTCCAGGGCTGGGGCGGCACCAAGGGCAGCCTCAGCTCCGGCAGCGGCGGCACGCCCGACCCCGAGACCGCCAGCGACCCCGTGGCCATCCAGGCCGAGACGGCCGACGCGCTGTTCACCGAGACCGGGCTGTACCTGCTGATCGAGACGACCACCAACTTCATCCGCAGCGAGCTCGACGCCCCCATCCTGACCGAGGCCGGCGAGCTGCTGGCCGTGGAGTGACCGCATGCCCAAGATCAGCGAGCTGACCGAGCTCACCACCGGCGTCGTCGACACCGACTACACGGTGATCGTCGAGGACGACACCAGCGACGTGACCAAGAAGGTCACGATGGCCGAGATCAAGAAGTACGTGGCCACGGTCACCCAGGCGGTGCCCATCGTGGCGGGCTCCATGCTGCCGCGCTCCACCAACGGGTGCGCCGCCCTGGCCCGCGTGGCCGCCGGTTCGGGCCAGCCCGACATGAGCACGCTGGACTTCGACGCCGCCTCGGTGGAGTACGCGCAGTTCGCCATCCCCATGCCCAGCAACTGGGACGAGGGCGCCATCACCGCGAAGTTCTACTGGAGCCACCCGGCCACCACCACGAACTTCACCGCCGTCTGGGGCATCCAGGCGGTGGCCATGGGCGACGACGACACGCTGGCCGCCTCTTTCGGCACCAGCCAGACGGTGAGCGACACCGGCGGCACCACCAGCGACCTGTACATCAGCGCCGCCACCAGCGCCATGACCGTGGGGGGCACGCCGCAGCCCGGCGACCTGGTCACCTTCCAGGTGTTCCGCGACGCCACCGCCGGCGGCGACAACCTGGCGGTGGACGCGCGGCTGCACGCCGTGGTGCTCTTCATCGGCATCAGCGCCGCGAGCAGCTCGTGAGCAACCTGCAGCTCGGCCAGCTCGGCCGCACCATGGGCAGCAGCGCGGCCAGCCTGGGCACGGTGTGGAACAGCGCCGAGAAGAACGCCGCCTGGACGCTGAGCTCCGGCGACACCGTGGCCACGCTGAGCAGCGCCGTCAGCGCCTCGGTGAATGGCACCAACCCGCACAGTTCGGGCAAGTGGTACTTCGAGGTGCTGGTGGGCGGCACGCCCGACACCGGCTTCCCGCACAGCCCCTCCATCGGCGTGTGCTCGCCCAACGAGGGCAGCCCGACCTTCGTCGAGCTGGGCGGCGGCGACGCCAGCCAGTGGGCCTACCTGCGCGACGGTCAGAAGCGCTTCAACGGCGGGCTCAGCGCCTACGGCAGCAGCTACGGCGCCACCGACGTGGTGATGGTGGCGCTGGACCTGGACAACGGAAAGATCTGGTTCGGCAAGAACGGCACCTGGCAGGCCAGCGGCGACCCGGCCGCCGGCACCAACCAGGCGTACAGCTCCGTCAGCGGCCCGCTGGTGCCCACGATGACCGCCAACACCGGCTCGCCGGCCGGCACGCTGCGCGCCAGCTCGGCCACCTGCAGCTATTCGCCGCCCAGCGGCTTCGACCACTGGTGACGCCATGGGGTTTGCGCTCGGTACGCCCAACCTGTTCGCGCGGCTCACGCCCACGCTGGCCGGCGGCTCCTGGGCCAGCGCGGCGCCGCTGGCCTACCTGCTCACCCGCAACCGCGCCGAGCGGGCGCGCAGCAGCGACGCGCTGACCGCCAGCACGCTGCTGACCATCGACTGGGGCAGCGCGCAGACGGCGCGCGTGCTCTCCATCTGCGGCCACAACCTCAGCAGCGCCGCCACGGTGCGCTGGAAGCGCGGCAGCACGCTCAGCGGTACAGACGTCTACGACAGCACCGCGCTGCAGGCCTGGAACTTCACGCCCATCGTCTACGACGGCGACCACTGGCACGTGAGCATCGTGCAGGCCGCGGCCACCTCGGCGCGCTACGAGCGGCTGGAGATCATCGACACCGCCAACGCCGACGGCTACGTGGAGCTGGCGCGGCTGTTCATCGGCGACGTGCTCGAGCCCGAGGGCGACGCCGACATGGGCGCCCGATACACCGACCGCGACCTGGGCACCAAGGAGCGCACCGAGAGCGGCACGCCGGTGGTGATCGCGCGGCCGGTGCTCTCCGGCGCGGTGGCCGTGCTCGGCGACCTGACGCCGGCCGAGGCCCGCCGCTTCCGCAGCATGCGCACCTGGGCCGGCACCACCGAGGAGGTGTGGGTCAGCCCGGACATCGACGACGCCGAGGTAACCCAGGCCGACGGCTTCGTGGGCACCTTCGACGAGCTGAGCCCGGTGGAGAAGGCCAGCCATGCCCGCCGCGGCGTGCCCGTGGCCTTCACCCGCGACTGACCTCCCGCCGAACACGAAAGGCCCGCCATGCCCACCACCCGCCGCCTCGCCATCGCCCTGATGCTGCTCACCTGGCTGGCCGCCGCCTGGCCGCTGCTGGCCCGCGGCCAGGTGCTCGAGCTGACCCCTGACACCGCCTGCGGCGCCCGGGGCGTGGGCCTGGTGCGCGAGTGGCTGCGCCCGGGTGTCGGCTGGCGCGCTGAGGCCCGACCCGGCACGCCCGGCCAGTACGTCGGGCGAGACGGAAGATGGCACACCGGGTGCAAGATGCCGCCGAAGCCGCCCGCGTGCCCGGCGAGGCCCACGTACCAGTGGGCCGACCAGACCAGCGGCGCGCTGTGCACGCCCAGCACGCCGGAGATCCGCGCCGTCGACGAGATCGGCCGCATGCGCCAGGTGCACGCGATCGGGCGCGGCGGTGCGATCGTCGGCCGCGCCACCTACGAGTGCACGGCCACCGGCTGGGCGCTGGTGGCCGCCGACACCTACTGCCGGGGGCGGTGATGGCCGAGCCCGCCAGCAGCAGCGCCGCGGGTGCAGCGGCAGGTGCGGCGGCCTGGAAGGCTGCCGGGGGGATGGCTGGGGTGGCTGGCGGTGCTGCCGGCCTGGCCAGCATCGTCGTGATGCTCATGATGAGGCCGCGCAGCGCCGCCGAGTGGGCGACCGCGCTGATCTGCACCGTCGTCTCGTCGATCGCCGGCGGCGCCGCGGTGGTGCAGTACCTCGAGCTGCACGCCTGGGCCGACGGCTACATCGGCGTCGTCGCTCTAGGCGGCCTGATGTTCGGCTGCGGCCTGCCCGGCTGGGCGCTGGTGCGCGCCGTCTTCACGGCGATCGAGCGGCGGCGCAGCAGCGATGTCGTGGACCTCGCGGAAGAGGTGCGGCGGCGGTGGAAGGGCAAGCGGTGATCATCACGCTCGCCGAATACTGGATGGGCCGCGATCGCACGCACGGCCTGTTGCTGAGCACGGTGATCCGCGCCAACGCTTTGCGCACCGTCGAGCTGGCCAACGAGCTGCTGGCCCGCGCCGGCAAGGAGGGCATCCAGCTCGACGCGCACCCGAAGAGCGGCAGCCTGGTCAGCAGCGGCTGGCGCCCGCCGATCATCAACGAGCACACCCCGGGCGCCGCCCCGAACAGCAAGCACCTGACCGCCCAGGCGGTGGACATCTACGACCCCGACGGTGATCTCGACGAGTGGTGCCTCGTCAGCGCCGACAGCCACCTGGCCGCGATCGGCCTGTGGCTCGAGCACCCCAGCGCCACGAAGGGCTGGTGCCACGTCCAGACCGTTCCACCCAACAGCAAGCGGAGGGTGTTCTACCCATGAAGCGCATCGTGATCATCGCCGCCGCCGCGGCGCTCCTGGCCGGCTGCGGCACGCTCAAGGGCCAGTTCGTGAACGAGGTGAGCTGCGACGATGAGTCGAAGCGGATGACTTTCACGAGCTGGTGGTTCGAGTGGCTGGGGATCTCCGCGCGCGTGGCCAACGGCGCGCAGCACTGCG
>JAGOBT010000201.1 GCA_017999135.1 Burkholderiaceae bacterium | reverse complement strand
CCGCGTGATGTGGTGCTGCAGGACTACCTGCTCACCAACCAGCACTACCGCCACCCGCCGCTGCCGCA
The DNA here is from genome assembly GCA_017999135.1 of Burkholderiaceae bacterium. Classification (GTDB taxonomy): domain Bacteria; phylum Pseudomonadota; class Gammaproteobacteria; order Burkholderiales; family Burkholderiaceae_C; genus Pseudaquabacterium. The sequence goes on along the minus strand of JAGOBT010000201.1, from coordinate 6,220 downwards.
GACCGAGACGCCGATCGACGTGTTGAAGGTGCTGTGGCGGGTGGACGACGTCTTTCTGCAGGCTGCGCTGCAGACCATCGACGCCCAGCCCGGCGGCCTGCCGGCGTATCTGGAACAGCGTCTGGGCCTCAGCCCGGCTGCGCTGGCGGCGCTGCGCGCGCGCTACCTGCAGCCCGCCTGACGCTGCGCGCTCACCAGGGCCCGTCGAACAGCTCCAGCGCCTTGTTGGCCACGGCGGTGCCCACCTGGCGCCCCAGCACGCGGCCGCTCAGGTCGCTGCGCTCCCAGTGGATACCGGTCACGCGGCGGGAATAGCCGGCTGCATCGGCCGCCTCGCTCAGCGAGCGCCAGATGAAGGTGACGTCGGCGACCGGCAAGCCCGGGTCGGTGCGGAAGGCGCCCTTGGGCACGGTGGCGGTGAGGGTGACCGCATCGCTGCCGCGCACGCGGGCGATGGCGGTGGCGCAGGCGGCGCTGAAGGTGCTGTGGCCCGAGACGAAATCGGGGAACGGCGGGGAGCGGTTGGACGGCCTCTGCCAGGGGATCCAGTTCTCGCCCAGGATGGTCTGCGTGCCCTTGCCCGGGCCGCCCCAGGCACGGATCGACTGGCCGCGGTAGCGGATCGGAATCACCGTGGCCGGACGCGACTGGTCGTGGAAGCGCTTGGCGTCCCAGGCGGCGATGCTGGCGTCCAGCCCGGCCTGGGCGGTGGTGAAGAACAGCTTGACGTCGCGGTCGAGGTCGTTGCAGTCGATCTGCGACACCTGTTCGGCGATCTGCAGCCACTGGCCGGGCGGGGTGACGGCGCCCGGGTTCTGGGCAAAGAAGTCGCCCAGCGCCTTGCTGCGGTCGTCCAGCGCGGCGCTCAGGCGCAGCACCTCGTCGATCTCGGCCTGGGTGGCACCACGCGGGCTGAGCGACGGCCGGAACGCCGCGCCTGAACTCAGCGCGAACGGCTTGACCCGGCCCCAATGCGGGGTGAGAAAGGTCTGCACCGTCAGCACGCCGGCCGCATTGGGCAGGCGCAGCGGCTGCCAGCGGTCGATGTCGGTCACCAGGTCGGGGGTGTTGACGCTGCGGTAGCCTGTCCAGTCGCTGTAGGCGCCGGGTGCCAGGTCGCCGCGCATGTTGGCGCCGTCGTTGTTGCGCGCGTTGATCACCCGCCAGGCGACATCACGGCCCACGTTGCCGGCCTGCCAGCCACCGTAGGACTGCCACGCGTCGGCGATGCTGGCCTGCAGCAGCGGGTCGAACAGGGCCTGCACCTGGGTGGGAAACAGCTCGGTCAGCACGCCATGGGCAGCGTGGCTGATGGCCACCCGCTTGTTGATGCTGTTCCATTCCGCCGACCCGCGCTTGCGCAGCCAGGGCTGGGTGAAGTAGGCCCACCGGTCGTAGTGGGCCCAGGCGTTGTAGATGGCCTCGTGCACCATGGCCAGGGCGCGGGCGGCGATGGTCACCGGCATCACCGTGTTCTGCACCGCCTGCAGCATGGCCCGGTTCCACAGCACCACGTTGCTGGGCGTGGACCAGGAGGCATGCGCAGGGACGGCGGCTGCCAGCGTGGCCCCGACGGCGGCAGATTGGGCGAGAAAGGCGCGGCGTTGCATGCAGGAACCCCCAGGATGTGGACAGACCCGATGACAGGTCTGCGAATCCCGTTGCTTATGCCAGCTTGATCAGATAGTTCATATCCCGTGTTTCGGCGGAATCATCCCTGATCAGCGACCGCGCAGGAACAAGTGGTCGAGTTCGCGCAGCGTCACCTGCCGCCAGGTGGGCCGGCCGTGGTTGCATTGGTCGGCGCGCTCGGTGCGTTCCATGTCGCGCAGCAGCGCGTTCATCTCGGGCAGGGTGAGCTGGCGGTTGGCCCGCACCGCGCCATGGCAGGCCATGGTGGCCAGCAGTTCGTCGCGGGCGCGCTGCACCAGCTGGGTGGCTTCCACCTCGGCCAGTTCGGCCAGCACGGCGCGGGCCAGGGCCACCGGGTCGGCGTCGGGCAGGGCGGCGGGGCGGGCACGCACCGCCAGCACGCCGGGCGACAGCGGCGCCACGTCCAGGCCCAGCGCGGCCAGGGCGCCGGCGCAGCCGTCGGCGGCGGCCAGCTCGGTGGGCGTGGCGGCAAAGGTGGCGGGGATCAGCAGCGGCTGGCTGGCCAGCGCCTGGCCGGCGGCGTCGCCCTGCGCGGCCTTCAGTCGCTCGTAGACGATGCGCTCGTGCGCGGCGTGCATGTCGACCACCACCAGGCCCTGGGCGTTCTCGGCCAGGATGTAGGCACCGGCCAGCTGGGCCAGGGCGCGGCCCAGCGGCCAGGCCTCTGCGGTGGTGTCGGCTGTGGCCGTGGCCGGCGCAGCGGTGGATGGCGCGGCTGCCGCTGCAGGCCAGCGCGGGGCCGCGTCCTGCGCGTACAGCACGGCCACGTCCTGCAGGCCCAGGCGGGTCTGCCCGCCTGCCACCGCCGGGGTCCAGGCGGGCCGGGCGGGCGGCGTGGCGGTGCCGCCGCCGTTGAAGTCATTGGCCCAGCCGGCAAACGGCCGGGCAGCCGGGTCGGTATCGGCTGGCAAGTGGGCTGGCGCCGAGCCGCCGTCGACCCCCGTTGAGGCTGGGGCCACCACCGGCGCGCGCGATGGCGCCAGCGCTGCCTCGACCGCATGCCGCACGGCCTGGTGCACTTCGCGCCCGTCGCGGAAGCGCACCTCGATCTTGGTCGGGTGCACGTTCACGTCCACCCGCAGCGGGTCGATGGCGACAAACAGCACCCAACTGGGCTGGCGGCTGCCATGCAGCACGTCTTCATAGGCGGCGCGGGCGCCGTGGCCGATCAACCGGTCGCGCACGTAGCGGCCGTTGACGTAGGCATATTGCTGGTCGCTGCGGCTGCGGGCCGCGTCGGGCAGGCCGGCGCGGCCGTGCACCCGCACCGGGCCCACGGTGGCGTCGAACGGGCGGCTCTGGGCGATGAAGTCTTCGCCCAGCACGTCGGCGATGCGCTGTTCAGCGGCCTGGGACGGGCTGGCGCCGGCGGCGCGCCGCCACTGCGCCACCAGCTTGCCTTCGTGCCACACCGCAAAGCCGACCTCGGGCCGCGCCAGCGCATGGCGCCGCACCGCCTCCAGGCAGTGCGCCAGCTCGGTGGCATCGGTCTTCAGGAACTTGCGGCGCGCCGGGGTGGCGAAGAACAGCTCGCGCACCTCCACGCTGGTGCCGGTGGCGCGGGCGGCGGGCTGCAGTTCGCCGCTGTGGGCGTCCAGCCGGCTGGCGTGGGCGGCGTCGGCGGTGCGGCTGGCCAGGCTGAGATCGGCAATCGATGCGATGGCGGCCAGCGCCTCGCCGCGAAAGCCCATCGTGCCCACCGCCTCCAAATCGGTCAGGCTGGCGATCTTGCTGGTGGCATGGCGCTGCACCGCCAGCACCAGCTGGTCGGGCGGGATGCCGCAGCCGTCGTCTTCCACCACGATGCTGCGCACGCCGCCGGCCATCAGCCGCACGGTGATCTGGCTGGCGCCGGCGTCCAGCGCGTTGTCGACCAGCTCACGCACCACCGAGGCCGGCCGTTCCACCACCTCGCCGGCGGCGATCTGGCTGATCAGCGCATCGGGCAGGGCCTGGATGCGGCGCGGGGCTGTGGCCAATGTCATGGCCGGATTATCCCGGCCGGCCGGGCACGCCAGCCTGCCCGGGATAATCCGCCGCCATGGACGCCATCATGACCCTGGTCGACTTCATCCTGCATGTCGACCGCCACCTGAAAGAGTTTGTCGACGCCTATGGCGGCTGGGTCTATGCGCTGCTGTTCCTGATCATCTTCGTCGAGACCGGGCTGGTGGTGATGCCCTTCCTGCCGGGTGATTCGCTGCTGTTCGTGGTGGGCGCGCTGGCCGGGGCGGGCCTGATGAACTACCCGCTGGTGATGGCGCTGCTGCTGGTGGCGGCGGTGGCGGGCGACCAGGTCAACTACAGCATCGGCCGCTACTTCGGGCCCAAGGTGTTCGCTTGGCCCGATTCACGCTGGTTCAACCGCCGCGCCTTCGAGCAGGCCCATGCCTTCTACGAGAAGTACGGCGGCATCACCCTGGTGCTGGCGCGCTTCATGCCGTTCGTGCGCACCTTCGTGCCGTTCGTGGCCGGCGTGGCCGAGATGAGCCGCGGCAAGTTCAGCTTCTACAACGTCACCGGCGCCATCCTGTGGGTGGTGGGCCTGGTGACGGCGGGCTATGTGTTCGGCAATGTGCCCTGGGTGCAGGCCAACCTCAGCAAGATCATCTGGGCGATGATCATCATCCCCGGGCTGATCGCCATCTTCGGCGCCTGGAAGGCACGCCGGGCCGCAGCGGCGGCCTGAGCAGACTTCACGCCACCGGGTAGGTGCCCGGCAGCAGGATGCGCTGGTCCACGTTCTGGATGTTGGTGTGGCCGCAGAAGGCCATGGTGATGTCCAGCTCCTTGTGCAGGATCTGCAGCGCCTTGGTGACGCCGGCCTCGCCCATCGCGCCCAGGCCGTAGACCATGGCGCGCCCGATCATGGTGCCGCGCGCGCCCAGGGCCCAGGCCTTCAGCACGTCCTGGCCCATGCGGATGCCGCCGTCCATCCACACCTCGATCTGGCTGCCCACCGCCGCCACGATGGCCGGCAGGGCGCTGATGCTGCTGGGCGCGCCATCCAGCTGCCGCCCGCCGTGGTTGCTGACGACGATGGCATCGGCGCCGCTCTGCACCGCCAGCTGCGCGTCTTCGACATCCATGATGCCCTTGAGGATCAGCTTGCCGCCCCATTGCTGCTTGACCCACTTCACGTCGTCCCAGTTCAGGCGCGGGTCGAACTGCTCGTTGGTCCAGGCGGCCAGGCTGCTCATGTCACTGACACCCTTCACATGGCCGACCAGGTTGCCGAAGCTGCGGCGGCGCGTGCCGGCCATGCCCAGGCACCAGCGCGGCTTGGTCATCAGGTTGACGATGTTGCGCAGCGTGGGCCGCGGCGGCGCGGTCAGGCCGTTCTTCAGGTCCTTGTGGCGCTGGCCGATCACCTGCAGGTCCAGCGTCAGCACCAGGGCGCTGCACTTGGCGGCCTTGCAGCGGTCGATCATGCGGGCCATGGCGTCGCGGTCGCGCATCATGTAGAGCTGGAAGATGAACGGCGCGCTGGTGTTCTGCGCGATGTCCTCGATCGAGCAGATGCTCATCGTGCTCAGCGTGAACGGGATGCCGAACTTCTCGGCCGCACGGGCGGCATGGATCTCGCCGTCGGCATGCTGCATGCCCGTCAGCCCCACCGGGGCGATGACCACCGGCATCTTCGCCGGGATGCTGCCCACCAGCGTGGTGGCGGTGCTGCGGTTCTCCATGTTCACCGCCACGCGCTGGCGCAGCTGGATGCCGTGGAAGTCGGCCTCGTTGGCGCGGTAGGTGCCTTCGGTCCAGCTGCCGGAATCGGCATAGTCGTAGAACATGCGCGGCACGCGCTTCTCGGCCAGCTGGCGCAGGTCTTCGATGGTGGTGATCACGGGCACGGGGTGTCTCCTGGATTTTTGGCAGCCGGCGCATCGTAGCGGCCCGCCGGCGCGGCGGCAGCGGCAGGGCCGGAATCCTGGGCGTGGCTGGCCGGAAGCTTGCTCCGGCTGAACGCTCAGTGGCGCAGTGCGGCCAGGCCTTCGGCCGCAGCGGCCTGGCCCACACCCACCAGCCAGCGGGCGAAGTCAGCCGCCGCGCCGCCAGTGGCCACCGGCAGATGCAGGTACTGGTGCGCCGGCCTGGCCGTCAAGTCGAACAGCGGCACCAGGCTGCCGTCGGCCAGCCAGCGCCGGGCCAGCGCCGGCCGGGCCAGCGCCACGCCCTGGCCGCCCAGCGCGGCTTCCAGCGTCAGCCCCAGGTCGACCAGGCGCGGGCCCTGCGCCGGCTCGGGCCAGGGCAGGCCGGCGGCAGCGAACCACGGTGCCCAGGGTTCGACCGGCGTGCGCAGCAGCGGCGCCAGGGCCAGGTCAGCCGGCGTGGCCTGGGCGCCGCGCCAACCCAGGCGCTGCAGCAGTGCCGGCGCGGCCACCGGCAACACCACGTCGTGCATCAGCACCGTGCCGCCCAGCGCCGCGGCGTCACCATGGCGCACCGCCACGTCGGCCTGCGGCGCGCTGTGGGCCGGGTTGTCCAGAAACGGGATCGACAGCACCACCTCGATGTCGATGCCCGGGTGGGCGCGGCTGAAGTCTTCCAGTGCCGGCACCAGCAC
>JAGOBT010000200.1 GCA_017999135.1 Burkholderiaceae bacterium | reverse complement strand
CCTCGAAGGTTTCGCCTTCCAGCACCATCTGCTTGACGTCCGTCAGCGTGATGTAGCTGCTGGTGCGGGTGTCATACAGACGCCGATTGGGATACTTCTTGAGCACCCGCATGGTGCCTGCAGCGGCGTCTGCGGCCGGCTTCTCGGCGGCCGTCTTGGCAGCACTGCGGCGTTGGGATGGCATCGAGGGCAACTCCTGGGGTCTGAAAGCCATTCTAGGGAGCGCCCTGCCCTGCCACTTGCAGGACTTTCCCCTTGCGGTTTCCCCTTGCTGGCGGCGCCGCGCTGGCTGGCGGAAGGGCATGGGAGTCGAACCCACCGGGCACGCTGGGCGCACCCCTCCGGTTTTGAAGACCGGGAGCCCCACCGGGAGACCTGGCCCTTCCTTTGTGCATGGAGACGGTAGCACGCGGCGCGTGCCGACCGTGTCGCGTCAGGCGCTCAGCCGCTGCCGCCGCACAGCCTTGCCCAGCACCAGCAACCCGGCCAGAAACAGGGCGTAGGTGCCGGGCTCCGGCACGGCGGCAGTGAAGTTCAGCGTGAGGTCCTGGCCCGTGACCGCCACAGCCCACTGGCCGCCAAAGCTTGCGTTGCGGAAGCCGCTGCTGTCGATGGCAACTTCATCGGCCGAGAAGCCCAGCACGCCTGCGCTGGTGCTCACCAGCGTGAAGCGGTGGTCGATCGTGGCGTCGAAGTGGACGGCCCCGCCAGGCGTGTGGTCGCCCAGCAACGAGACCAGGCGCACGGTGAACCGGCTGTCGGGGCTGGCGTCGATGGTCAGGCTGCCGGCCACGGTCAGCAGGTCATGGCCGATGCCGGCCGCGCCGGTGCCGTCGTGGATCTCCCACACATACTGGCCGCCGGCGGCGAAGGTGGTGGCACCGGCGCTGATCTGGCCAGGCGAATGGCCCGGCGCCAGGATGCCGGCCACGGCCAGCGCGCCCACCTGGCCGTGGCCCGCGAGCGTGGCGCCGGCATCCACGCTGAACGCGCTGTCGCGTGCCGCGCCGTCGACCACCAGGGTGCCCGCACGGACGCTGGTGGCGCCGCGGTAGCTGTGGCTGCCCATCAGGCGCAGGCTGCCAGGGCCGAGCTGGGCCACGCCGCCGGTGCCGCTGATGGTGCCGGCATACACCACGTCGTCGCTGCGGTTGAAGGCCAGCAGGCCGTTGTCGACCACATCGCTGGCCAGCGCGCCGCGGCTGCCGCCGTCGCCCACCTGCAGCGTGCCGCCGCTGATCAGCGTGCCGCCGGTGTGCAGGGCGGTGCCGGTCAGCATGGTGGTGCCGCCGAATTCATGCACCAGCTGGCCAGCGCCGGTGATGGTGCCAGCGTAGGCCTGGGTGCCCGTGAACAGCACCCGCGCGCCAGCGGCGACGGCGATGCCCGGGCTGGCGGCGTGCAAGGCGCTGGCGCCGTTGGCCGCGAGCTTCAGCGTGCCGGCCGTGACGACGGTGGCACCGCTGTAGGTCTTGGCGCCGGCCAGCGTCAGGATGTCGTTGCCGGTCTTGGTCAGGCCACCGGATCCGTCCACCGCGCCGTTGACCGTGAGAAAGCCACCTGCGGTGTCGAAGGTGCCGCCGTCGGCGCCCAGGGTGACCTGGCGGGCCGTGATGAAGGCACCGCTGTTGCGCAGGGTGCCGCCCTGCAACTGCAGGCTGCCGCTGCCCAGGTTGGCATCACGTGACACCGACAGCACGCCGCCCGACACCGTGGTGCCGCCGCTGTGGCTGTTGGTGCCGGACAGCAGCAGCATGCCGGCGCCGATCTTGTCGATGGCACCCGGGCCGCTGATGGTGCCGCCCAGCGCCAGGTGGCCGGCCCCGCCGACGCGGCTGGCCGCCGCCGTGCCCAGCACGACCCCCTGCTGGAAGCTGGCGCCACGCACCGTGTCGCTGTTGACCAGCGCGCTGGCCGCGCCGCCCAGCAGCGCGATGTCACGCGCGCGCACCGCCGTCACGCCATGCAGGTCCAGCGTGCCGGCAAACACCTGCACGCCTTCGGTGGCGGCGGCCAGCGCGTTGGCCTGGCCAACGCGCACCGTGCCCGCCGCTCCCGTGGTGCCGTGGCCGATGATCACCTGGTTGTGGTCGGCGCTGTAGACCATGTCGTTGCTGCCGTTCAGCAGCACGGTGGCAGTGGCGTCACCGCCGATCCACAGCCGCTGCAGGAAGGCCGAGCCGCCGCCCTGCAGCGTGGCGTCGACACGGCCACGCTGCAGGAACACGCCGTTCGACGTGAACAGGCTGCCGGCGCCCAGGTTGCCAACGACGCGGTCGCCCACCGTGCCCAGGCCCGTCAATGTCTGCGCCGTGCCGCCCAGGTCCAGCGTGGCGCCGTTGCGGATGTGCACCGTGATGCCGGTCGGCAGGCGGTTGCTGCCGCCGGCCAGCGCCACGGTGCCGCCGTCGATGCTGAACCCGCCGGTGAAGGTGCTGGCGCCGCGCAACGTTTGCGTGCCGCCGCCCACCTTGACGAAGTGGCCCGCGTGGCCGGGGCTGCTGTCGGCCAGTTCGCCCGCAAAGTCGCCCGAGCCGTCGGCCACGCCCAGGGTGAAGGCGGTGTAGCCGGCACCGGCAAAGCCGGAGCTGATGCGGCCACCGCCGCTGAGGCCATCCACACGCACATTCGCTTCCACGCCTTCGAAGCGGGCGCCAGCGGCCACGTTCAGCGCGCTCTGGTTGAGCCGCCAGTCCTTGTTGGCCGACGAGCCGCCGACGAACGAGCCGCCCTGCACGTCGATCAGGCTGCCTGCGGCCATCGCGAAGGTGGCCGCACTGGCGCCCCACAGCGACTGGCCGTCGCCCGACTTGCGCAGCGTGCCCTGGCCGGTGAACTGGGTGGCCACCGCGCCGTTGCGGCTGCCGCTGGCCACCTGCAGCTCGAGCACTGCGCCCGGCGAGATGTCGTGCCCGCGCGAGTTGTTGATGTGGGTCAGCACCAGGGTGCCGCCGCGCACGCTGGTCAAGCCGCTGTAGCCGGGGCTGAGCGTGGCGCGCGACTGCGTCAGCGTCAACTGGCCGGCGCCCAGCTTGGTGAGGTTGCCGCTGCCCACGATGGTGCCGTCGAAGCGGCTGTCGTCGCTGCGCGAGAAGCTCAGTTCGGCCTGGTTGACGATGGACCGCGCCGCCAGCGACCCGCTGGTGCCGCCGTCGCCGATCTGCACCTGGCCAGCCAGGATGCCCAGGTCACCGGTGAAGGTGTTGTCGCCGGTCAGCACCTGGGTGCCGGCGCCTTCCTTGATGAAGCTGCCGACGTGGCGGTTGGCCGCATCGGTATCAGCCAGCACGCCCGAAAAACTGCCCGAGCCACCGGCCACGCCGAAGCGCAGGGCCTCGTAGCCGGCACCGTTGAAGCCCGAGTGGATGCGGCCGCTGCCGCTCAGCGCGTCCAGGCGCACGTTGTTCTCGGCGCCCCAGAAGGTGGCGCCGCCGGCCACGAAGAGGCCCGCCCTGTTCTCGCTCCAATCGTCGTTGGCGTTGGAGCCGGCCACGAACATGCCGCCCAGCACGTCGATGCGGGCGCCGGCGTCGAGCGCAAACACCGCCCGGCTGGCGCCCCACAGCATGGTTCCGCCGCCGGTCTTCACCAGCGTGCCCTGGCCGGTGAACCGGGTGTCGGCCGTGTTGTCGCGGTCGGTGGGCGTCTGCAGCTCCAAGTGCGCACTGGCGGCGATGCGGATGTGGCCGGACCGCGTCTGGCCGGCCAGCGTGAGGCGGCCGCTCTCGACGCTGGTGAGGCCGGTGTAGGTCTGGTCGCCGGTGAAGGTCAGCGTGTTCACGCCGCGCTTGACCACGCCACCCGAGCCGCTGATGCCGTTGCTGAAACTGGTGTCGTCCGAACGCAGAAAGCTCACCACGCCGCCGGAGATGCCATGGGTCGTCAATTCCCCTGACGAGGCCATGCTGCCGTTCAGGTTGCCGTTGCCGAACTGCAGTTCGCCGAAGACCGACAGCTGGCCGGCTGCGCCGACGCTGATCTCGCCCTCGTTGATCTGCTTGTAGCCAGGCGCGATGGACAGGCCACCGCTCACGAGCAGCCTGCTGCCGGGCAGCAGGTTGATGGTGCCTGCGGCGGCGGAGCCCAGGTTCAGCGTGTAGAGCGCATCGCCGATCGTCAGGACCCCGCCCGCGCCGTTGTTGAACACGCCGCCGTGGAAGCTGAGGATGGCCGCGTTGAGCCTGAAGTCGCCGAAGTTGTGGATGATCCCGCTGTTGGTGATGCGCCCGTTGACGTCGACGGTGCCGAAGTTGTTGATCACGGCTGGCGCGGCGCCGGCCGCCGCAGATTGGCTGTTGCGCAGCTCGGACAACGCGTAAGTGGCATCGAAGCCGGTCGTCGTCAGGCTGGCGCCCCGCTCGATCACCAGTTCGGCGCCCTCGCTGTTGTCCAGCAGGCCGCCGGACTCCAGGCGCAAGGCGCCAGCGACGAACAGCTGCGCGGCGCGGGTGTTGGTCCAGCTGGCGCCGACACCGTGGATGGTGGCCACCTGTCCCGCCGCCAAGGCGGCCAGGCTGCCGGCACCTGCGTTGATGGCCGGACTGCCCGGCGTGTAGGTGCCGGTCAGGGTCAACTGGTTGGTGCTGCCCAGCCCCTGGTAGGTGGCGGTCGTGCGGATGGTGTTGAGGTTGGAGGTACCGCTGTAGACGTTGCCTGTGCCCGTGTCCAGCGTGGTGCTGCCCGAGCTCAGGCAGTTGCCGGTGGTGTCGGGCACCACCTTTGTTCCGAATGCGGTGATGCTGAAGCCGCAGCCCAGCCTGGTGTCCAGCGTCACCGAGGCGTCGGCACCGACGGCCGTGCTGAAGCTGGGATTGGCGAGATAGTGGGTGCGCTCCACCAGCCGCCCCACCTGGCTGCCGAAGGCCAGCGAGACCGCGCTGCCGATGGCGACGTTGACCACGCCGTCGCTGTGCAGCACTGACTGCCCGTCGGCCTTGAATTCGGTGACCGGCTTGTCGAAGACCAGGCGCGTGAAGGCCGTTGCCTGGACCTTCAGGTCCAGGGCCAGCCCGTATTCGGGCACGAGTCCCACATCGATCAGTCGGCTCTGGAAGCTGATGCCCGCAAACGACCGGTCGACATCGACCGGTGCACCGTAGGCCGACGCCAGCGCGCTCAGATCGAGGTCGGCGTTGAAGAACGACGTGCCGCAATGCAGCGACCCGGCCCCGTCCGCCACGCAATCGCTGGACTTGAAGGTGTCGGCCACCTTGAAGGTGCCGACGCCGATCTTGCCGCCCTCCGGCGAGTCGATGTCGACGGGAAACGGCTTGCCCGCCAGCAGAAACGGCCTGGAGAAGCCCGCCACCAGCAACGGCCGGTCGCGTTGCGAATCGAAGCTGGCAATCTGGATCGGCCCTGGGTCGATGCTGAAGTTCTGTGTGGTGGAGGTGCAGCTGACGATGCAGCCCGTGGCCGACAGGCTGCCGTCGAACTTGAAGGTGGCGGTGACCGCGGTGCTGACCTGCGGCATCACGGCCGTGACCGTGGGCGCGCTGCGCAGGCTGTCGATCGACGACACGGTGAACCGCGTGTGGGCTGCAAAGCTGTCCGGCAGCGTCAGCACCGGGTTCAGGGTCTGGCTGTAGGCAAACGTGCCCCCGCGCATGCTGGCGTTGTAGCCCAGCCCCAGATGGCCCGAGCTGCTGAACGACGCCGACGCGCCGTAGCGCCCCAGCGACGCACCGAACACCGGATCGGTCAGGCTGGTGATGCCGTTGAAGGAGAACAGCTGCGAGGCTGCGTTGCCGGCGTAGGTGCCCCATTTCAGATCCAGCGAGGGGCTGTAGAGGATGTCGCTGGCCACACCGCTGCCCCACAGGCTCTGGTTCGCAGTGCTGAAGGTGACCTGGTCAGAGAAGCTGGCACCGATCGCCGCCATCGGCGGCATGCAGGCCAGTGCAATCAGCGCACTGAGCCTCGACAGCGCCAGGCCTTTGCGCACACGGTGGGAGCGGTGGAGGGCGCGGGCGGTGCGGCGGGCGGATGGCATGCGGGATGTGCTCCTGGAGCGGCTGGCCCGCACGGGGCGGGCAGCCCTGGCCGACCCGCCCGGCGGGCGCGTCACAGCGTGAAGAAGTGTGTCCTGCCAGCCCAGGCCTGTCTGTCGCACGTTCTAGCGACAGCAGGCCGCCCGCATCGGGGGTGCGGGGTGCCGGGCCGCGCATGGCGCTGCACTAGCATGCGGCATGCTTCCGGACCGACACCATTGATCCCGGCACGCTCAGCGTGATGGGCGTGCTGCGCGCCGCCTGGCGATGCGCCATCGCCGGCGGGGGCTCGTGGCTGGTG
>JAGOBT010000199.1 GCA_017999135.1 Burkholderiaceae bacterium | reverse complement strand
GTGTGGGACGGGCAGGCGGGCAGGCGGGCGGGCGGGGGGAGCGGACGGTGGGTGGACGGGGGGCAGATCGGGTCAGGGCTGCGCTGCCTCGGCTTGCCAGGCGGCGCAATCGTGCAGCGGGATTGTCGCGCCCGGGCGGGGTTCCAACCTGGCGGCGGCCTGGTCCAGCCAGCGCCACAGCTGCTGCAACCGGTCGGCGCCGGGTGCACGCAGTTCATGGTCGGCGCTTGCGAAGCGCAAGGCGCAGAACGGGGCCACGCGCCGGCGCGCCGCGTCGGCAAAACGCTGGTAGGCGGCGCCAGGCATCAGGGCGTCGGCACCGCCCCAGGCTTGCAGCAGCGGGCGCGGGTCGGCCAGCAGCGGGGCCTGCAGCGGCCAGCGCTGCAGCACCTGCCAGTAGCGCCAGTGGCGGCCTTGCAGCAGCGCGTCGTCGTCGCGGGCGCCGCGCGTGTCGGCCATCAGCGTCTGCCAGGCAGCCGCCTGGCCCAGGCGGGCGGCCTGCAGCGCGCCGGCTTCGGCCGGGTCCAGCCCGGCGTGCCCCACCAGCACCAGCGCGGCGGCCTCGGGGCGCGCGGCCACCAGGCCGGGCAGCAGTTCGGCGCCTTCGGACAGGCCCACCAGCACCAGCGGCAACTGGGGGTCGGTGGACGCCAGACCCTGCGCGGCCAGCCGCAGCGCACGTTGGTGCCAGTCGGCCAGGTTGTCGGCCTGCAGGTGCGCCCGGCTGCAGGGCTGGCCGGGTGGCGACAGCGCCGGCTTCTGCAGCAGCACCACCTGGGCCTGCCGCAGGCCGCGGGCCAGGCGGTCGGCTGACGGTGCCAGGCTCTCGCAGCCCGAGCCGGGCACGATCAGCACCCGCCAGCGAGCCGGCGCACGCAGGGCCGGCCGCACCAGCACGGCGCCGTCGTCAGGTTCGGCGGGCAGCGCGACAAAGCGCGCCTCGGGTCCGGCCAGCGGCAGCGGCTGGGCCGGGCTGCCGGCCGCCACGCAGGCAGCCGCCAGAACGACAAGGCCGCGCCAGAACCCTGGCGCGGCCGTGCGGGGATGGCGCACCCGGCAGCGTCAGCGCAGCGTGGTCACCGGCTCGGTCTTGCCCGGCGGCACGGTGGGCGACTGCACGTCGCGGCTGCCGGCGGTGGGCCGGATCTGCCGCGCCATGCCGGTCTCGGCCATGCCGATCTGCTCAGAGAACTGTTCGAACACATTCGCCGCCAGCGTCTTGCTGGTCTCGCGGATCACCTTGCCGCGGTTGGGCGGCAGCATGTCGCCCCGCGTGGACAGCAGCTTGGTTTCGCCGCCTTCACCCTGGGCCGAGAACGCCGCCTTGATCTCGTAGGTCTTGGTGCTGATCAGCGAAAAATCGGCCACCAGGTCCAGGCTGAAGATGTGGCTGGCATTGCTGGTGCCCTGGATGGTGGACACCGTGTCGCGGAACTGCAGGTTGGTCAGGGTGCCGAACAGCACGTAGTCGGCGCCCGGGAACTCGCCCTTCTTGATGCGGGCGATGATGTCGTGCACCTGCGGCTGCTGCACCGGCTTGGCCATCTTGCCGCCCTGCAACTGGTTGAGCACCTGCTCGGCCTTGGTGGGCTGGGGCGCACCGGCGTCGAACATCTTGCCCTGCACCAGACGGAAGCTGGTGCCCTTGAGCAGCGCACCCTTGATGTCGTTGGTGAACGAACCCAGCTCGCGCTGTTCCACATAGCTGTAGGTGCCGGCCACATAGGTGCCGCTGCCCTGGTGGCTGGTGGCCAGGCTGTTGCGGTTGGCGTTCAGCGTGGATTGCTGCTTCATCGTGGCCGCCTCGAAATACTCGGCCACGTCCTGGGTGTAGGCCAGGTCGGTGACGGCGATGCGCGGCTGGGCAAACACCGCGGTGCAGGCCAGCCCGAGCAGGGCGGTGGTCAACAGTTGCTTCATGTCGGCTCCAGGTGGCTCACTTCTTGGTGGTCTTGCGGATTTCTTTCTCGTCCTGCCATTCGATGGTGCCCTCCTCGACATCGAACAGCTTGAGCGTGAACTTGTAGTACACGTCCTTGGTCTGGCTGTTCTGCTTGACGATGCTGGTGAGTTCACCTTCGACGCTGAACTTGGCGGCCGTCATCTTGCCCACCTTGGCGGTGGTGCCCTGTTTGTACAGGCCGCTCTGGTTCTGGCGGGTCAGTTCATCCACACCGGCCTGCATCTCCTGGATGCTGCGGGTGAAGCGCACCTTGCCCGACTTGACCAGCGCGGTCTGGATCGAGTTCATCACGTTGGTGGTGTCGATGTACTCGCTGGTCTTGTTCTTCACCGTCGAGATCGTCACCGTCGGGCGGCCCTGGAAGATGCCGGTCTCCAGCAGGCTGCCGGTCATCTTCTCGGCGATCATCTGCAGGTCGGTGGAGCCGAACTCGTTGGTCACCAGCTCGACGCCCTTGGCGTCGCCGTAGTTGGTGGTCTGGCGGTCGAAGCGGATCACCGGCGACGAGACCTTGTTGGTCTCGCAGCCGGTGGCCAGCACGGCCAGGCCGGCCAAGGCAAGAAGGGTGGTGCGGCGGGTGGCGTGCATGGCGTGGGGCTCCGTGGTCAGGGTGTTGGGGTGCGCGCTGGCAGCGGTGCGGCGCGTCATTCGACGTTGAACTCGAGTCGGAAATCGGCGCCGTTGCTGTTCGGTGCCACGGCCTTCACGGTCTGCACCTGCTGCCCCATCACCTTCAGCTGCTTCCAGCTTTCGCCATCGCCGACCTGCATGCCTCCGGCATCCACCCACTTGAAGCGGTAGTAGACGAAGCGGTCGTCGTTGAGCGTGTTGCTGATGTCGGCCTCAACCACCAGCACGTCGTTGCGGCGCACCATGCGCATCTCGTAGACACGGATGCCCTTCAGTTCACCGCGGCTGGCCAGCTTGGCCGCCACCGCGGGTGGGCTGGGCGGCGCGTTGTCGGCCGGGCGGAAGAGCTGGGCCGATGCGGTCTGGCACAGCAGCAAGGCGCCGCACAGGGCAGCGGTACGGAACAGGGCGGGCATGGGTGCAGATCCTTCCTGGAGGGCGGTGTCTGGTGACGCGATCGATCAGGGCTTGCCAGGCGCACTGGCGGCGGCCGCGGGCTTGGCGGCGGGCTTGGCAGCCGGCCGTGTGGCGGGCTTGGCCGCGGGCTTGGCTGGTGCGGCCTTGGACGCCGGGCTCACCATGTTGCTGGGCACCGAGGTGGCCGCCGATGGGGCCGCCGCGGGCGCGGCGGCGACCAGTTGCCCGAAGCTGCTGGTCTGCCCGACGGTGACGGCGGCGCCGAGCAGTTGCACCGGCACCAGCATGTACTGGCCCGACACCGTGATGACCTGGCCACTGTCGCGTCCGTCGACCAGCAGGCGGTGCTCGCCCGCGGGCAGGTAGCCACGCGCCACGGACACGGCCCCCGGCAGGGTGCGCCAGATGCGGTCGTCGGCCTGTTCGGTGGCCGCGGCCACCGCCGCGCCGATCACGCTGCCCAGCAGGCCGCCCTGCTTGCCCAGCTCGTTCTGCATCACGCCCTTGGCGACAGCGCGCACCACGCCGCGCGCCATCATGCCGGGCAGTTCGTCCTTGAGGGCGCGGCGCGCCATCACGTTCAGGTCGGCCACCACGGCCGCTTCCATCGTCACGTCGCCCACGGTCAGGCGGGCCGGGCCGGTCTGCAGGCTGGGCTCGATCACCGGGTAAGAGATGCTGATGGAATTGAGGCGGCCCGAGATAGGGATGGGCAGGGTGAAGTTCTTGGGCTTGCGCGCCGGGGCGTTGCCCGACTCCAGCACGAACAGCACGTCGGTCATGCGCTGGCGGCGCCGGTGGGTGAAGCTGGTGCGGTCGTCCAGGCCGCGCAGGCCTTCGTTCAGCACGGCGGTGTCGGGCTTCAGCTCGATCGCCTTGCGGTAGCCGGGCGCGGCCAGGCCACCTTCATTCAACACCTCGTACAGAAAGCCGGCCAGATAGTGGCTCAGCGCGTTCTGGTAGCCGTTCTTGAGTTTCAGCACCTCGGGGTCGTTCAGGCTCTCCACCGGGTAGCCGTTGATCTCCTTGTTGCTGACCTGGGCGCCCTTGGCCTTGGCTTCCTCTTCAGCGGCCTGGGTCTCCTTCGAGCGCAGTTCGGCGATCACCGCCTCGCGTTCATGGGTGCGCTTGATGTCGACGCGGGCGTTGTCCCAGTCGTTCTCGGCGATGCGGTTCAGCGCGAGGCGGGTGGTGAGCCAGACCTTTTCGTAGTCCTGCCCTTCGTAGGGCTTCAGCCGCTCGCTGATCAGCGAGGCACCAACCAGGCCGAACAGCTTGCTCGGGTCGGTCTTGGCCAGGTTCTCCCACTCGTTGACCTTGGCATCGGCCAGCAGCCAGGCCGCGGTGCTGTCCTTGTACTGCTTGTTCTGGCGCAGCAACTCGCCGCGTTCCAGGTTGTAGAGCAGGGCCTTGCGGGCGTCGTCGGTGGTGGCGGATGCCTCCAGCTGCTTCAGCGCCACGGCCGGCCCGCCGGCCGTGTTGGCGGCCTGCACCTGGGTGGCCAGCTTGTCGTGGCTTTCCATGCTGGCGCAGCCCGTCAGCGCCACCATGGCCAGCACGGCCGCCCTCGTTGCCCACTCCTTCGACAGCATCGCTTCTCCTTGTTGGAACCGGCGGGTCAGAGGATGTGCAGCAACCGCACGCCGGGGGCCGTTCGGCCACTGCGGCAATGTGTTCTATGGCAGCAGGCAGCGCAGGCCTGCAGCATCCTTCCCTCGAACCACTTTAACAAAGTGTGTCTGGCAGGTGGCCGTTTGTTGCGCCCGGATGCGTGGGCTCTTGCACAGCATCAACGATGCTTGTCGGCCTCGGAGGTGAATGCGTCGGCGATGAACTCGTCGGCCGGCAGGCCACTCAGGTTCACCAGGTCGCGCTGGGCCGCGTCGACCATGGCCGGCGTGCCACAGGCGTACACCTGATGGCCCGACAGGTCGGGCCAGTCGGCCATCAACGCCTGGTGCACCAGACCGGTGCGGCCGCGCCAGTCATCGCCGGGGTGCGGCTCCGACAGCACCGGGATGTAGCGCAACTGCGGCAGCTCGGCGGCGGCTTCCATGGCCCAGTCATGCAGGTACAGGTCGCGCCGGCTGCGGCAGCCCCAGTACAGCCAGGCCGGGCGGGCATCGCCGCTGTCGCGCAGCTGCTCGATCAGCGCCTTCACCGGCGCCAGCCCGGTGCCCGACGCCAGCAGGATGATCGGCTTGGTCGACTCCCGCAGGAAGAAGCTGCCGAACGGCCCTTCCACCCGCAGGATGTCCTTCTCCTTCATGGTGGCGAACACCTGGTCGGTGAACAGCCCGCCGGGCAGGTGGCGGATGTGCAGCTCGATGGACGGCGGGTTGCCGACCCGCGTGGGCGCATTGGCCATCGAATAGCTGCGCCGCGCGCCGTCACGCAGGATGAACTCGATGTACTGCCCGGCGTGGTACTGGAAGCGCTGGTTGGCCGGCAGTTGCAGCCGCAGCACGGCCACATCGGGCGCGGGGCGGTGCATGGCCAGCACCCGGGTGGGCATCTTCAGCACCGGGAACTCGCCGGCGCCGGGCACGCTGCGCGCTTCCAGGGTGCAGTCGGTCTGCGGCGTGGCGCAGCAGGTCAGCACCAGGCCGGCTTCTTCCTCGGACAGGCTCAGCGCCTTGAGCTGGTGTGCGCCATGGATCACCCGGCCATCCAGCAGCCGGCTCTTGCATGAGCCGCAGGCGCCGTCCTTGCAGCCATAGGGCAGGCCCACGCCCTGGCGGATGGCGGCGGCCAGCAGGGTTTCGTCGCGCTGCACGGCAAACGCCATGCCCGAGGGCTGCAGGGTGATTCGCAAGGTCATGCAGGGCGAAGACAGGAAGGTGGGATCGGGCGGACGGGCCTGGCCAGCGGGTAGCGCCGTCGGCACGTAAACTGCGCCGCGATTGTGCCCGCTGCGCCCCGATGACATGCCCCGCCCGCCGATGACCCGACGCCCTATGCTGCTGGTGGTGGGCTGCGGCGACGTCGGCCTGCGCGTGCTGCGGCTGCTGCGCGGGCGCTGGCGCCTGCTGGCACTGACATCGTCCCCCGCCCGGTGCGCCGAACTGCGGGCCGCCGGCGCCGTGCCGCTGCTGGGCAACTTGGACGACGTGGCCAGTCTCGCCCGCATCGGCGCCCTGGCCGACCGGGTGCTGCACCTGGCGCCGCCGCCGTCGCACGGACGGCGCGACACCCGCACCAGGCATCTGCTGCAGGCCCTGTGCCGGGGCGGGCGGGTGCAGCGGCTGGTGTACGCCAGCACCACCGGCGTGTACGGCGACGCGCAGGGCGCCCAG
>JAGOBT010000198.1 GCA_017999135.1 Burkholderiaceae bacterium | reverse complement strand
CGCTCGGCCAGCGCCAGTTCCACCGCCATGTTGGTCATCAGCGTGCCCACCGCGCCCGGCACGCGCTGGCCTTGGGCGATGCGGTCCATCACCATCGCGTAGAGCAGTTCGTCGCCGTTGAACAGCCGGCCGTTGCGGTCGACCAGCTGCAGCCGGTCGGCGTCACCGTCCAGCGCCACGCCGTAGTCGGCGCCATGCTGGGCCACGGCGGCCACCAGGGCCTGCGGCGCGGTGGCGCCCACACCGTCATTGATGTTGGTGCCGTCGGGCGCGCAGCCGATGGCCACCACCTCGGCGCCGAGTTCATGGAACACGTCGGGCGCCACCTGGTAGGCCGCGCCGTGGGCCGCGTCGACCACCACCTTCAGGCCGCGCAGCGACATGTCCTTGTCGACGGTGGACTTGCAAAACTCGATGTAACGGCCGTGGGAATCCCGCAGCCGGCTGGCCTTGCCGAGCGAGGCCGAATCCACCCACTGCGGCGTTTCCTCGAGCGCGGCCTCGACCGCCTTCTCCCAGTCGTCGGGCAGTTTCTCGCCCTTGGCCGAGAAGAACTTGATGCCGTTGTCGGGGTAGGCGTTGTGCGACGCGCTGATCACCACGCCCAGGTCCAGCCGCAATGCGCGGGTCAGGTAGGCCACGCCCGGCGTGGGCAGCGGGCCGGTCAACAGCGTGTCGACG
This sequence comes from Burkholderiaceae bacterium, assembly GCA_017999135.1. Lineage (GTDB taxonomy): Bacteria > Pseudomonadota > Gammaproteobacteria > Burkholderiales > Burkholderiaceae_C > Pseudaquabacterium. The sequence continues at coordinate 5,627 of JAGOBT010000198.1, read as the reverse complement.
CCGGCCGACACCAGGCCGGCCTCGAGCGCGCTTTCGATCATGTAGCCCGAGATGCGGGTGTCCTTGCCGATCAGCACCGTGGGCCGCTTGATGTTGCGGCGCAGCACACGGCCGACCGCGTGACCGAGCCGCAGCATGAAATCGGGGGTGATCGGGGCTTGGCCCACGGTGCCGCGGATGCCGTCGGTGCCGAAGTAGCGTCTTGTCATGGTGTGTGTTGTCCCTGGATGGATGGTGGCCCGGGCAGGCCGGCGGCGGCCCAGACCTTCAGTGCGTCGACGGTGGCGGCCACATCGTGCACCCGCAGCACGTGGGCGCCACGCTGCACTGCCGCCAGTGCCGCCGCCACGCTGGCCGGCAGCCGCGCATCGACGGGCCGGCCCGTCAAGGTGCCCAACGTGGATTTTCGGCTCCAGCCGACCAGCAGTGGCCGCCCGATCGCCACCAAGTCCTGCTGGCGCTGCAGCAATGCCCAATTGTGCGCGGGCGTCTTGCCGAAGCCGATGCCGGGATCGAGCGCGATGCGCTCGGCGGCCACGCCCGCTGCGCGCACGTCGGCCAGGCGCTGCTGCAGCCAGCTGTTCACCGCGTCGACCACCTCACCGTCGTAGTGGGGGGCCTGCTGCATCACGCCGGGCTCGCCCTGCATGTGCATCAGGCACACGCCACAGGCCGGGTGCGCGGCCACCACCGCCAGGGCGCCGGGCTCGCGCAACGCACGCACGTCGTTGACGATGTCCACGCCCAGGTCGAGTGCGGCCTGCATCACCGCCGGCCGGCTGGTGTCGACCGACACCGGCACGCCCAGCGTGACGGCATGCCGCAGCACGGGCAGCACGCGCGCCAGTTCTTCCTGCAGCGTGGGCTGGCGGGCGCCGGGCCGGGTGGATTCGCCACCGATGTCCAGAATGTGCGCTCCTTCGGTCACCAACCGATCGCAGTGCGCCTGGGCAGACGGGGCATCCGCGTGCAGTCCGCCGTCGGAGAACGAATCCGGCGTGGCATTGACGATGCCCATCACCAGCGGCAGCTGCAAGGCGATGCGGTGGCGGGTGGTCTGCCAGTACATGGCGGTGAACGGTACCGAAGGAGGCTGCTGGTGGCTGACGAGAACAACAACGGGGCCCGAAGGCCCCGTGGAAGGATGACGCGGGTGCTGCGGATCAGGCTGCCGTGGCCGGCGCGCCATCGGTGCTGACCGCCCCACCGCCGCTGGCGGGGCCGGATCCACCAGCACGCGGCGTGCTCGTCCAGTCTTTCGGCGGCCGCGGCGGCTTGCCGGTCATGATGTCCTCAATCTGGTCGGCGTCGATGGTTTCCCACTCGAGCAGCGCCTTGGCCATCGCGTGCATCTTGTCCTGGTTGTCTTCGATGTGCTTGCGGGCGATGGTGTACTGCTCGTCGATGATGCGGCGGATCACCGAATCGACCTTGCGCATCGTCTCTTCCGACATGCTGGTGGTCTTGGTGACCGAGCGGCCCAGGAACACCTCGCCCTCGTTCTCGGCATAGACCATCGGTCCCAGCTCGTCCGTCATGCCGTAGCGGGTGACCATGTCGCGTGCGATGGCGGTGGCACGCTCGAAGTCGTTGCTGGCGCCGGTGGTCATCTGGTTCATGAACACCTCTTCGGCGATCCGGCCGCCGAACAGCACGCTGATGGTGGAGAGCATGCGCTCCTTGTCCATGCTGTAGCGGTCGCCCTCGGGCAACTGCATCGTCACGCCCAGCGCGCGGCCGCGCGGGATGACGGTGACCTTGTGCACCGGGTCGGTCTTGGGCATCAGGCGCGCCACCAGGGCATGGCCGGCCTCGTGGTAGGCGGTGTTGCGGCGCTCTTCCTCGGGCATCACCATGCTCTTGCGCTCGGGGCCCATCATGATCTTGTCCTTGGCCTTCTCGAAGTCGACCATCTCGACCACGCGCCCGCTGCGGCGCGCGGCGAACAGGGCCGCCTCGTTGACCAGGTTGGCCAGGTCGGCACCGCTGAAGCCCGGCGTGCCACGCGCCAGGATGTCGGCGCGGATGTCCTGGCCGATCGGCACCTTGCGCATGTGCACGTTCAGGATCTGCTCGCGGCCACGCACATCGGGCAGCGTCACGTACACCTGACGGTCGAAGCGGCCGGGGCGCAGCAAGGCCGGGTCGAGGATGTCGGGCCGGTTGGTGGCCGCCATCACGATCACGCCGAGGTTGGTCTCGAAACCGTCCATCTCGACCAGCATCTGGTTCAGCGTCTGCTCGCGCTCGTCGTTGCCACCGCCCAGGCCAGCACCACGGTGGCGGCCGACGGCGTCGATTTCGTCGACGAAGATGATGCAGGGCGCGCTCTTCTTGGCCTGCTCGAACATGTCCCGCACGCGGGCCGCGCCGACGCCGACAAACATCTCGACGAAATCGGAGCCCGAGATGCTGAAGAACGGCACCTTGGCCTCGCCGGCGATGGCCTTGGCCAGCAGCGTCTTGCCGGTTCCGGGCGGGCCGACCAGCAGCACGCCGCGCGGGATGCGGCCGCCGAGCTTCTGGAACTTCTGCGGATCACGCAGGAAGTCGACCAACTCCTTCACTTCCTCTTTCGCTTCGTCGCAACCGGCGACGTCGGCGAAGGTGGTGGAGTTGTTGGCCTCGTCCAGCATGCGGGCCTTGCTCTTGCCGAAGCTGAACGCGCCGCCCTTGCCGCCGCCCTGCATCTGGCGCATGAAGTACACCCACACACCGATCAGCAGCAGCATCGGGCCCCAGCTGACAAGCAGGCTCATCAGCAACGACGGCTCTTCACGCGGCTTGACGTCGAACTTGATGTTGTTGTTGCGCAGGTCACCCACCAGACCCCGGTCGAGGTAAGTGGCGGTGGCACGGATGCGCTTGTCATCGGTGGTCAGCGCGATGATCTCGGTGCCACCCTGGCCCTCCTGCAGCACCACCGACTTGATGCGGCGCGCCGCCACTTCGTCCAGGAATTCGGAATACCCGATCACCTGGCCCGAAGACACCCCGCGGTCGAACTGCTTGAACACGGTGAACAGCACGAGTGCAATCACCAGCCAGACAGCGATCTTCGAGAACCATTGATTGTTCACTGCGGCTCCTTCAGCCAATCATTCTGCAAATCAAGAAAACAGGTTGCGCATACAGCGCATGCACTTGTACCCAACTTGACAGCAAGTGGGGCTCATTCTAGACGAGTCAAGCCCCAGGCCCGGGGGCCGGAGTCCTGCCATGAACAGGGTGAATGCACGGCGAATCCGGTGCCATGTCGGCCGATCCTGCGCTGGGTCAAGCCAGCTTCAGACCGATGCCGACCAGAAAGGTTTCCGCCGACTTGTCACGCGACGCCTTGGGCTTGATCGCCTTGACCACCCGGAAATGCTGGCGAAACAGCTGCACCAGCTGGTCATAGCCGCTGCCGTGGAACACCTTGGCCACCATGGCGCCACCGGGCTTCAGATGGTGGCGGGCGAAATCCAGCCCCAGTTCGATCAGGTGCTCGATGCGCGCCGCGTCGGCCGATTCAATGCCCGACAGGTTGGGCGCCATGTCCGACACCACCACATCCACCGGCCGGCCGGCCACCGCAGCGTGCAGCTGGTCGGCCACCGCCTGTTCGCGGAAATCGCCCTGGATGAACAGCACGCCCTCGATCGGCTCCATCGGCAGGATGTCCAGCGCGATGATGGTGCCCAGCAGTTCACCCACCGCCGCGCCGCCGGTGCCTGCAATCTTGGGGGCGAAGCGGCGCCGCAGGTACTGGCTCCAGGCACCCGGCGCCGACCCCAGGTCGACCACCACCTGGCCAGGGCGGATCAGCCCCATGGTCTCGTCGATCTCCTTGAGCTTGTAGGCCGCGCGGGCGCGGTAGCCCTCGCGCTTGGCCAGGCGCACATAGGGATCATTGACGTGGTCGTTGATCCATGCCTTGTTGATCTTCTTGCTCTTGGAGTCGATTTTCATGACGAGGAGATAATAGAGCGATGCCTGCCATTCACCTGACGCCCGCCGAACGCAAAGAAAAACGCGGAGACGCCCACCACCTGGACCCGGTCGTGCTGATCGGCGACCAGGGGCTGACCGATGCCGTCGTGCGCGAGGCTGACCTGGCGCTGAAGGCCCATGGCCTGATCAAGGTGCGCATGTTCTCCGACAGCCGCCCCGACCGCGAAGCCGCGCTGGCCAGCCTGGCCGACCGGCTGAACGCCGCGCCGGTGCAGCACATCGGCAAGCTGCTGGTGCTGTGGCGCCCGATCCCTGACAAGCCCAAGGCCGAAGTGCGCGACGACCGCGGCGCTGGCCCGAGGGTTGTCAAGATCCTGAAGTTCAGCAAGAGCGGCAGCCAGCGCGCGCAGATCAAGAAGATCACCGTCTTCGGCAACCAGCGGGTCACGCCCGGTGGCGAGATCAAGCGGGTGCAGAAGCGGGTGACCAGCGTCAAGAAGAAGGCGGCTGACTGACGTCAGCGGCGGGCGCCAGCCGCCCGCCAAGCCAGCGCCAGGATGCACAGCAGCTTGGCACCGAAGAAGCAGACGCTGATGATGTGTAGCTGACCGAAGCTCAGCGCTCCCTGCCCGGCCCGCGCCGCGGCCATCAACGGCTGCAGCCCAAAGTAGCCCGCCACGGTGCAGAACACCGTGCCCAGCAGCAGCAGGATCTCGGTGCTGAGCACAGATCCATCGCCGACCGCCGCTGCCGCACGGGCACGGCTGCGTTCGATGGCCAACAGCGCCACGGCCAGCCCGATGCTCATCCAGGCCTCGCGCTGGAAGAACCAGCCCACCACCTGGCCGGCCACCGGCCGCTCCAGCAGTGCAAACGCCGCTGGCGCCGCGATGGCGGCAATGCACAGCAGCACACCGGCCCACAGGCCTGGCAACAGGCGGCGCAGGCGTTCCAGCACAGCAGGCTTCAGATGTAGCGAACTTCGACGATCTCGTAGCGCTTGACGCCACCGGGGGCCTGCACCTCGGCCACATCGCCGGCTTCCTTGCCGATCATCGACCGGGCGATCGGCGAGCTGATCGAGATCAGGCCCTGCTTCAGGTCGGCCTCGTCATCGCCAACGATCTGGTAAGTGACTTCCTGGCCCGACGCTTCTTCCTCCAGGTCGACCGTGGCGCCGAACACCACCCGGCCACCGGCATCCAGCGCGGCGGGGTCGATGATCTGGGCGGCCGCCATCTTGCCTTCGATCTCCAGGATGCGGCCTTCGATGAAGCCCTGCTTGTCCTTGGCGGCCTCGTACTCGGCGTTCTCCGACAGGTCGCCCTGGGCGCGCGCCTCGGCAATCGCCTGGATCACGGCGTGGCGCTCCACGGTCTTGAGCCGGTGCAGCTCTTCCTTGAGCTTCTCGGCCCCGCGCTTGGTGAGGGGAATGGTGGCCATGCGGGCCTCCTGCAGGCAAAGACAGCAGACAAAACAAATCCGCCGCGCTGGGCGCCGGCAGCGATGCCGGGCGCAAGGGCGGCGGAACGGGAGCGCGCGAGTTTAGTGCAACTCGGCGTGCAGGTCCTGCAGGCTCTTCACCGTCAGGCCCTGCTGGTGCTTCAGCGCCTCGGTGGCGGCCTCGCAGCCGGCCATGGTGGTGTAGTAGGTGACGCGGTTGGCCAGCGCCGCCGTGCGGATGTGGCGTGAAT
>JAGOBT010000197.1 GCA_017999135.1 Burkholderiaceae bacterium | reverse complement strand
AAGGCCTCGGCCTGCGCGGGTTCGATCAGGTACTCCACCGTCACCATCACCGGACCTTCCTGCGGCTCCAGCGGGATCACCGGTGCAGGCACTTCCACCGGAGGTGCGGGGCGCAGATCGTCGTCCTGGTGGGCATCCAGGCGCAAGCGCCGGGTGAGCAGCGCCAGCAACGGGCCCGCCAGCGCAGCGGAGAGCAGCGCGGTGGGCACGTCGGTCCAGCCTGCCACCTGTCCCCACAGCGCAGACCCGCTGGCGGCCCCACCCATCAGTGCCATCTGGTAGATCGACATGCCACGGGCGCGCACCCAGTTTGGCAAGGTGAACTGCGCAGACACCGTCAGCGTGTTGGCGGTGCTGATCCAGGCGATGCCGGCCACCCACACCGCCGTGGCGGCAATCCAGAGGCTGGGCGCCCAGGCGACCACGGCGGCCATGATGGATATGACCAAGGTGCCGATGGCCACGATGCGGTCACGCGGCACCCGGTCGCGCAGGCTGGGCACGGTGAGCGCGGCCACGATGGCGCCCACACCCATCGACGACACCAGCAGCGTGAAACCACCGGCACCGCTGCCCAGCCGACGCGCCACCAGCGGCATCAGCGCGGTGATGGCCGAACTCTGCAGAAAGAAAAGGAAGACGCGCAGCAGCACAATTTTCATGCGCGGACTCTGCCGCACATGCTGCAACCCGACCCGCATGGCCCCGACGAAGCGCTCCCCCGGCAGCGCACTGGTGCGCGGCTGACTCTTCCAGCGCAGGATCTGCGCGAAGGCCACCAGCGACAACAACGCGTTGACGACGAACACCGCCGCGGTGCCTGCCGCCGCCAGCAGGGCACCGGCCACCACCGGGCCGATCACCCGCGACAGGTTCATCGCCAACGCCTGCAGCGCCAGCGCGCCGGACAGGCGCTCGCGCGAGACGATGTCCGGCACGATCGCCGCGAACACCGGCCAGCGCATCGCCAGGCCGATGCCGTTGACGAAGGTCAGCGCCAGCAGCAGCGGCGCATTCAAGCCCCCGCTGAGCGACAGCAGTGCCAGCAGCACCGCCACGCAGGCCACCCAGAGCTGCGTGCTGGCAAACCAGCGACGACGGTCGACGATGTCGGCCAGCGCCCCGCTGGGCAGGCCGAGCAGGAACACCGGCGCGGTGGAGGCGGCCGACACCAGCGCCACCATCACCACGCTGTCGGTGAGCTGCGTCATCAGCCAGGCGGCTGCGACATCGTTCATCCACATCGTCATGTTGGCCGCCAGCCAGGCCAGCCAGAGCATGCGAAACACCGGCTCGACCAGCGGCTTGAGCGTGGGCGGCAGGCGATCGACCAGCGCAGGGGGCGCCGCGGGGCGTTCGGGGGAAGGAGGCTCGGAGCTCATCGGAGTGGCGGCAGTCGGTCAACCATGATGCCTGCAGCTGGCATGACGGTGCAGAAACGACAAACCCCACCGCGGGGGTGGGGTCGTGTTGCGAAGGATCCGCGGTGCAGGGGCGGCCGCGCTGCTTCAGCCTTCGTCCTGGAAGGCTTCCTCCCGCTTGTTGCGGATGGACGGCAGCAGCACCACCACGATCATCAGCGCCGCAGCAATCAGCAGCCCGGCCGACAGCGGGCGGGTCATGAAGGTGGTCCAGTCACCGCGCGACAGCAGCAGCGCGCGGCGCAGGTTCTCCTCCATCATCGGCCCCAGGATGAAGCCCAGCAGCAGCGGCGCCGGCTCGCATCCCAGCTTGTAGAAGAGGTAGCCGACGATGGCGAATCCCGCGCCCATGAACACGTCGAAGTTGTTGTTGTTCAGCGTGTACAGGCCGATGGAGCAGAACACCACGATGGCCGGGAACAGGAAGCGGTAGGGCACCGTCAGCAGCTTGATCCAGATGCCGATCAGCGGCAGGTTCAGGATCACCAGCATCAGGTTGCCGATCCACATGGAGGCGATCAGGCCCCAGAACAGGTCCGGATTGCTGGTCATCACCTGCGGGCCGGGCTGGATGCCCTTGATGGTCATCGCACCCACCATCAGCGCCATCACCGCGTTGGGCGGGATGCCCAGCGTCAGCATCGGGATGAAGCTGGTCTGCGCACCGGCGTTGTTGGCCGCCTCGGGGCCGGCCACGCCGCGGATGTTGCCCTGGCCGAAAGGCACCTGGTCAGCGCGACCACGGGTCTTTTTTTCCAGCGTGTAGGCGGCAAAGGAGGCCAGCAAGGCGCCGCCGCCGGGCAGCACGCCCAGGATGGAGCCCAGGGTCGTCCCCCGCAGCACGGCCGGAGCGGCATCCTTGAAGTCCTGCGCGGTCGGCCACAGACCCTTCACGTCCTTGGTGAAGACCTCGCGGTGTTCGGCCGGCCGACCCAGGTTGGAGATGATCTCGCCAAAGCCGAACACACCCATGGCGATGGTGACGAAGCCGATGCCATCGGTCAGTTCGGGAATGTCGAAGCTGTAGCGCGGCACGCCGGAGATGACGTCGGTGTTGATCTGGCCAAGCAGCAGGCCCAGCAGGATCATGGAGATCGCCTTGACCAGCGAGCCCGAGGCCAGCACCACCGCGCCGATCAGGCCCAGCACCATCAGGCTGAAGTACTCGGCCGGGCCAAACTTGAAGGCCAACTCGGTCAGCGGCGGCGCAAAGGCAGCGATGATCATCGTGCCCACGGTGCCGGCGAAGAACGAGCCCAAGCCAGCTGCGGCCAGCGCGGCACCGGCGCGGCCCTTGCGTGCCATCTGGTAACCGTCCAGCGCGGTGACCACCGAGGAGGCCTCGCCGGGCACGTTGATCAGGATCGCCGTGGTCGAGCCGCCGTACTGTGCACCGTAATAGATGCCAGCCAGCATGATCAGTGCAGGGGTGGCGTCCAGCGCGTAGATGCTGGGCAGCAGCATCGCGATGGTGGCCACGGGGCCGAGGCCCGGCAGCACGCCGATCAGGGTGCCGAGCACGGCGCCGCCGAAGGCATACAGCAGGTTGGTGAGGGTGAACGCAACGCCGAAGCCCAGCGCCAGGTTGTTGAGCAGTTCCATGTGTCAGGCCCCTCAGCTGCCGGTGGCGTTCAGGAAGGCCGGCAGGACCGGCAGCGTCAGGCTCAGGCCCTTGACGAACACGACATACGACAACGCGGTGAGGATCGTGGCGTTGATCAACGCGTCCTTCCAGTGGAACTCGTCACCTGCAGTGGACACCGCAAACACCAGCAGCGGCAGGCTGACCACCAGGCCCAGGCGGGGCAGCGCGAGGCCGAAGCCGATCAGCGACAGCACCACGATGATCAGCGGCTTCCAGGCCCACTTGCCGATCGGGTCACCGTCGTCGGTTTCCACCGTCAGCGCACCGAACAGCACCACCGCGCCCAGGATGGCCAGCAGGATGCCCAGACCGAAAGGGAAATAGGCCGGCCCAGGCCGTGCCGAGTTGCCGAAGCTGTAGTTCAAGGCGCCCCAGGCAAACGCGATGCCCACGACGATGAACATCAGCCCCGACCAGAAATCCTTCTGGCTCTTGATCTTCATGAAGTCTCCTCAGACGAATCGTCCGTGACGCAGGGCACGGACATCGCCCACTCCACGGTTCGCGGCGATTCTAGGCAGCGCCCTCCGGCGGCCGACTGTGGATACCACTTAGCAGGCAGCAGGGTCCGGACAGGGCCGGGCGCAGCGCGCCCGGGCTGCCGTCAGGAGGGCATGGGCGCCAACCCCGCCGGAAAATCCGGCGTGGCACGCAGCACCTCGTCCAGGGTGCTCTGGCCACGCGCCACCTTCTGGAGGCCGGCCAGGCGCAGCGGCGTCAGGCCACAGCGCAGCGTCTGCCGACGCAGTTCGGCCAGGTCCGGGGTGTCGGTGACAGCCGCTCGCACCCCTTCATCAAAGGTCAGCAGCTCGAACAACCCGCTGCGACCCCGGTAACCGGTATTGCGGCAGGCCGGGCAGCCCACCGCCTGCATCGGCCGGAAGGCTCCCGCTGCGCTCCAGGGCGCCAGCAGCGGTGCGGCCGGCCAGCCCGGCATCGCAGCCGCCAGGGCCTGCGGGCTGAGGGCCTCGTCGGGCCGGCGGCAGTGCGGACAAAGCGTGCGCACCAGCCGCTGCGCCAGCACACCAATCAACGTCGCGTTGAGCAGGTAGGACGGCACGCCCAGGTCCAGCAGCCGGGTCACCGCGCTGGCCGAGTCGTTGGTGTGCAGCGTCGAGAACACCAGGTGGCCGGTGAGCGCGGCCTGCACCGCCATCTCGGCGGTCTCCAGGTCGCGGATCTCGCCGACCATGATGATGTCCGGATCCTGGCGCATCAGCGCACGCACGCTGGCGGCGAAGTCCAGGTCCAGTGCCGGCTGCACCTGGGTCTGGTTGAAGGCGGGCTCGATCATCTCGATCGGGTCCTCCACCGTGCAGACGTTGACCGCGTCGGTGGCCAGGCGCTTGAGGGTGGCGTACAACGTGGTGGTCTTGCCGCTGCCGGTGGGCCCGGTGACCAGCACGATGCCGTGTGGCGCGGCCATCAGGGCTTCCCAGCGTGCGGCATCGCCCGGATCGAACCCCAGGTCCGCCACCGGCTTGACGGCGGCCTCCGGGTCGAAGATGCGCATCACCAGCTTTTCGCCAAAGGCAGTGGGCAGCGTGGACAGGCGCATCTCGATCTCGTCACCGCGCGGGCTGCGGGTCTTGATGCGGCCATCCTGCGCGCGCCGGCGCTCCACCACGTCCATGCGGCCCAGCAGCTTGATGCGTGCGGTCACCGCAGCCATCACCGTGGTGGGCAGCTGGTAGACGGTGTGCAGCACGCCGTCGATGCGAAAGCGGATGCTGCACTGATCCCGCCGCGGCTCCAGGTGGATGTCGCTGGCGCGCTGCTCGAAGGCGTAGCTCCACAACCAGTCCACCAGCTGCACCACGCCCTGGTCGTTGGCGTCGAGCTGCTTGTGCTGGCCCATCTCGACCAGCTGCTCGAAGTTGACCGTCGTGCTGGTTTCGCCGCTCTTCTGCGCCGCCCGCACCGAACGCGCCACCGAGTAGAACTCGGTGGTGAAGCGGGCAATGTCCTGCGGGTTGGCCAGCACCAGCCGCACCTGCTTGCGGGTGTGCGCAGCGATCTCGTTCACCCAGTCCAGCACGAAGGGCTCGGCGGTAGCCACGGTGATCTCGCCGGCGCCGACCTGCACCGGCAGCACCCGGCGCTTCTCGGCATAGGCGGCGGACATCACCTCGGTGACCCTGGCCACGTCCACCTTCAGCGGATCGATGCGCAGGTAGGGCAGCTTCAGCCGTTGCGCCAGCCAGCGGGTCAGCGCCTCCAGGTCCAGTGCCTCACCGTGATGGGCACCGGGACGGGCGTCGCGCAGCTGTGCTCCGGCCAAACGCACCAGCGGATGCAGGCTGGAGCTGCCAGCGGCCAGGCGCTGCACCAGTGCGGCGGCCTCGGCCTCGGCCAACAGCCCGTCGTGACGCATCCAGCCCACCACCTGACGCCAGTTCAGCGGACCGTCCAACGTCGCCGCGTTGGCAACCGGTGCCGGTGCGGTCGGGCGACTGGCGGGGGGAGGACGGTGGCTGGAGTTCATGGGCAACGAAGGGTTCCGCGCTGGTCAGGCAGAGGTCGGTGGCTGGAGCGGCTGCAACGCATGCACCCACCTGGCCGCCCGCAGGCCGAAACGCTCGGTCACCGCTGCGGCGCGCTGCAGCAGGATCTCACGCTCAGGCATCACGGAAGATTTCTGTGCGATGACGATGGTGTTGCCCTCCTCGGTGGGCGCGAGCATCCACACCCGCGGACCCGGGCCTTCGTCCGTGCCGGCATGGGCCCCGTCGCCGAAGGCTGCGGCGATGCGCCGGGCGCTGCGGCGGAAGCTGGCGTTGCGGCCGAACAGGTTGACCGTCATGACCCCGCCATCGTCCAACAGGTCGTGGCAGTGGCGGTAGAAGTCGGCATCGTCCAGCACCGGCGCGGCCGCATCGTGGTCGTAGAGGTCCACACAGAGCACATCGGCCATGCCGCGCCGGGCCGGCTCGGCGACCCAGGCCCCGGCGTCGGCCTGCAGCACGGCGAGCCGCTCCTCGTCGGCGGGCAGGCGGAACCACTGCCGGCAGGCGGCGATGACCTGCGGATTGATCTCCACCACGGTGCTGTGGCGCGCCTGCACCTCGGCATGGGTGAAGCGCACTCCCGCGCCGGCGCCCAGCCCCAGGTGCACACAGCGCAGCTGCGTCCACTGCTCCGGATCGTGCAGCAGCAGCCAGACCATCAGGCGCTGCACGTACTCCAGCTCCAGCTTGCGCGGGCGGCGGATGCGCATGGCGCCCTGCACCCAGGGGGTGTGGCCCAGGTGCAGGTAGCGCACGCC
>JAGOBT010000196.1 GCA_017999135.1 Burkholderiaceae bacterium | reverse complement strand
CCCAGCGAGATCTGGCCGTTGTAGCCCACCAGGATGTTCATGCCCAGCAGCGCCACCGCATAGATCAGCAGGTTGGTCAGGCGGAACAGCTGGAAGTCGGTGACCCACAGCGGCACCATGGCCAGGATGGCCAGCACGGCCACCCAGGCGGCGGCCCGCCACGGGACGGGCCGCATCAGCCGGGCCATGCGCCGACCGCCGGCGTGCAGGGCGTCACGCTGGCAAATCCCTTTGGTGCGTGGGGTGGTTGGGCCGCTGCTACATTCGCGCCCACTCTTGTTGGGGAGTAGCTACTGGCTCGCGTCCGCCCCCCGGATCCGCAAGCCAGCGCAGTGTCGTCAGTACGGTCGTCGCGCTTGGCGCGCCGGCCCGGCACTGCAGGCCACGATGCCGGTCGCTGACCGCGCCATCGCAGGCACAGCAAGACCAGCCTTGGGTCCTTGACGCCACCCCGGTGCGTGCCACATGGCACCCACCGGGGCGGCGCCGTGCAACTCACTTCAAAGGCGGTCATGCAATCCATTGGTTCACCACTGATGTGGTCCCTGTTCGCAGCGTTCGTGCTCGTGGCGCTGCTGGTTGATTTCTTCGCGATGAGCAAACAGGGCGCCCACCGCGTCAGCACCCGCGAGGCGGCCATCTGGTCGCTGGTGTGGGTCGGTGTGTCGTTCGTCTTCATGGGCTGGCTGTGGTGGTATCTGGGCGGTGCCGGCACCGACGCCGCCGCCCGCGAGGTGGCCAACGCCAAGTCGCTGGAATTCCTCACCGGCTACCTGATCGAGAAGGCGCTGGCGGTCGACAACATCTTCGTCTTCCTGATGCTGTTCACCTACTTCGCGGTGCCGGCTGAATTCCAGAAGCGGGTGCTGATGATCGGCATCCTGGGTGCGCTGGTGCTGCGTGCGGTGATGATCCTGGTGGGCGCCTGGCTGATTGCCCAGTTCCATTGGATCCTGTACCTGTTCGGCGCGTTCCTGCTGTTCACCGGCATCAAGATGTGGTGGGCCGCCGGGCAGGAGCCCGACCTGGACAACAACCCCGCGCTGAAGTGGGTGCGCAGCAAGTTCAAGATCGCCCCCGGCTATGACGGCGAGAAGTTCTTCACCGTGGTGGGTGGCGTCAAGATGGCCACGCCGCTGCTGGTGGTGATCCTGCTGATCGGCATCGTCGACATCGTGTTCGCGGTTGATTCGATCCCGGCCATCTTCGCCATCACCACCGACCCGTTCATCGTGCTCACGTCGAACGTGTTCGCCATCCTGGGCCTGCGTGCGATGTACTTCCTGCTGGCCAACATGCACGAGCGCTTCCACCTGCTGAGCTACGGCCTGGCGATCATCCTGGTGTTCATCGGCGTGAAGATGCTGCTGATCGACGTCTACAAGATCCCGGTGGCGTACTCGCTGGGCTTCACCGCGGTCACGCTGGTGGTGACGATGATCCTGTCGCTGAAGATCCCGCCCAAGGGCAAGGCAGGCGGCGGCGCCTACCCGTTCGGCGCCAAGAAGCAGGACGAGCCGGCCTGACCCTGGCGGTGCGCCACCGGCGGCACGGCCCGCCGGTGGCGCGTCAGTCGTCAAAGCCGCGGAACACCGCGGCCTCGTCCACCGGCTTGCGGGTCGACACCACGGCATTGGCCGGGAAGCTGTCGTCGGGCCAGCCCATGGCGATGCAGGTCTGGATGACCTGGTCGTCGGGGATGCCGGCTTCGGCCCGCACCACCGGGCTCTGCATGATGCCCTGGCTGTTGATCACGCAGCCCAGCCCGCGCGACCAGGCGGTGTTGACGATGCAGTTGACGACACCGCCGCAGTCGAAGGGCGCGATGTCGCTGCCCTGGATGGACTTGTCGTAGGTGATGACGATGGACACCGGCGCGTCGAACTGCCGGAAGCCGCGCAGCACCCAGTCGTCACGCGCCGCCTTGTCTTCGCGGGCGATGCCCATGGCCGCGAACAGCTGCTTGGCGATGCCGATCTGCCGCTCGCGGTGCGCGCCTTCGTAGCCCGGGCCCATGCGGAACTCGCGGCTGTGCGGCACGCCGGCCAGGTTGCGCTCCACGTTGCCCTTGCGGATGCGGTCCAGCACGTCGCCGGCCACCACGTAGAAGTTCCAGGGTTGGGTGTTCAGCGAGGTCGGCGCGCGCATCGCGATTTCCAGCACCTCGCGCACCAGGGCCTTGGGCACCGGCTTCTTCAGGTAGCCGCGGATGCTGCGGCGGCCCAGGATCACGTCGTCGAAATTCATCGTGGTCACTTCAGGACGATCACGTCGTCGGTGGGTTGCTCGGCATACAGCCGTTCGACCAGTGCGGCGCGGCGCGTCAGCCCGGCCTTCTGGTTGATGTAGCCCTTGTCGGTGAGCTCGTTGCCGTCGATCGACGGCGGCTCGGTCAGCAGCAGCACCCGGGCGATGCGCCGGCTGCTGGCGCCCTGGGTGGTGGCGTTGTGGGCCTGCAGGCCGCGCCGCACCGCGTCGCGCACGGCCGGGTGCGTGGCAATGGTGTCGAAGCTGGCGTCGGGCTGGCCGATCAGCGCCCGGCAGGCCGCCAGGTTGGGCCAGGCCAGCAAGCCGATGGTGGGCCGGTCCTGCCCGGCGACCAGCGCATCCAGCAGCACCGGCGAGCAGGCGGCGATGCAGTCGGTGCGCAGCTCGCCCACATGCACGAAGGTGCCGGTGGTCAGCTTGAATTCCTCGGTCACCCGGCCGGCGAAGATCAGGCCGGCGGCCGGGTCCGCCGGGTCGGACAGCACGCCGGCATCGCCGATCTTGTAGAAGCCTTCCTCGTCGAAGGCGGCGGCCGTCAGCTCGGGCTGCGCGTGGTAGCCCGGGAAGACATTGATGCCCTTGAGGCGCAGCTCGTACATGTTCGGCGTGGCGGTGGGCAGCATCTTGAGTTGCACGCCGGGGAAGGGCAGGCCGATGAGGCCAACACGCTCGGTTTCCCAGTAGGTGCCCGTGGAGGTGGGCGCGGTCTCGGTCGAGCCCCAGCCGGTGTAGAAGACCAGGCGGTGGCCGGTGTACCGGACCGCCAGGGCCTGCATGCGGGCATACAGGTCATCGGGCAGGCGGGCACCGCCATAGGCCAGCAGGTTCAGGTTCTTGAAGAAGTTGCGCGCCAGCGCGTCGTCCTTCTCCAGCGCAGCGGCCAGCATCGCGTAGCCCGAGGGCGCACTGCTGTAGAGCGAGGGCGCGATCTCGCGCAGGTTGTTCAGCGTCTCGTCGTACTGGCCGGGCACCGGCCGGCCGTCGTCGATGTAGAGCGTGCCGCCTTCACCCAGGATGCCGTGGAAGGTGGAATTGCCGCCCATGGTGTGGTTCCAGGGCATCCAGTCCAGGATCACCGTCGGCCCCGGCCCGGGCTGGCTGCGCACCTGGTTGCCCTGGGCCACGTTCGCACACATCATGCGTTGGGTGTTGATCACGGCTTTCGGCATGCCGGTGGAGCCGCTGGTGAACAGCAGCTTGCCCACGGTGTCGGGCGTGATGGCGTCGATGGAGGCCTGCACCGCCGGGGTGACCGGGGTGCGGGCCAGCGCATCAAAGGCATGGCTGGTGATGCCCTCGGCCGCCCGGTCGACATGCACCACCACCAGCCCGTCGAGCTGGCCGGCGGCCTGCAGCGCGTTCAGCGCCTTCTGGAATTGCACGCCGTCCTGCACCAGCACCGCGGCCGGCCTGACCAGGTTGAACAGGTAGTTCAGCTTGGCGTGGTCCTGGCTGAGCAGCGAATAGCTGGGCGAGAACGGCGCCACCGGCAGCCGCGCCTGCATCGCCGCCTGGGTCATCAACGCATGTTCCAGCGAGTTGCCCGACAGGATGGCGAGCGGCCGGTCGGCCGGCACGCCCAGGTCCAGCAGCGCCTGGGTGAGGCTGTCGACCAGGGTCTTGGCCTCGCCGTAGCTGATGCGCCGCCACTGCCGCTGCGGCCCCTTGCGCTGGGCGATCCAGGTGCGGTCAGGCTCGGCGGCCGCCCACTTGGCCAGCAGCGCCGGGATGTGCGCCGCATAGGGCTGCAGCGGGATGCGCGACTGCAGCACCATGCTGCCGTCGGGCCGGCGCTCGACAGCGATGTCGCGCGGCAGCCAGTTCATCTTGCGGAAGGGGGGCTTGCAGCCCGCCTCGGTGGTGGTGCTCATGCTCATTGGCCCTTGAAGTCGGGTTGGCGTTTTTCCAGGAAGGCGCGCATGCCCTCGGCCATGTCGTGTGTCTTGAACAGCGGCAGCAGCTGCAGGTAGACATGGTGCACATGGTCGTTGAAGGTCTCGTTCAGGCCCATGCGCATCATGCGTTTGCTGGCCTGCACCGCCAGCGGCGCGTTGGCGGCGATTTCGGCGGCCATGGCGCGGGCGGTGGCCTGCAGTTCGGCGTCGGGCACCACCAGGTTGGCCAGGCCCCATTCGAGGCTTTCCTGTGCGGACAGCGTGCGGCCGGTGAAGATCAGCTCGGCCGCCTTGGCCCAGCCGATCATGCGCGGCAGGAACCAGGTGCCGCCCGATTCAGGCACCACGCCGCGCTTGACGAACGCTGCGGCCAGCTTGGCCGACTGGCCCATGATGCGGATGTCGCAGCCCAGCGCGGTGTCCATGCCGTAACCCGCCGCGCCGCCGTTGATGGCGCAGATCGTCGGCTTGTCCATCGCGTGCAGCACGGTGGGCGGGGTGTTGCGCAGGTCCAGCGTGGTGCGGGTGCTGTTGTCGTTGGCGATGCCGCTGGTGTTGCCGGGTTTGGCCTCGCGCAGGTCCAGCCCGGCGCAGAACGCCCGGCCGGCCCCGGTCAGGACCACGCAGCGCACGGCGGTGTCTTCATTGGCGCGCAGCAGCGCGGCGCTCAGGTCGTTGAGCATCGCCCGGCTGATGGTGTTCATGCGCTCGGGCGCGTTCAGCGTGATCGTCGCGATGTGGTCGCTGACGTCGTACAGCACTTCGGATGTGGACATGGTGGCGGTCTCCGTCACAGCGTGGATCACAGCGTGTAGATGCGGGCGGCGGTGTCGTGGAACAGCGCCTGCTGTGCTGCCGGGCTGTAGCGGGCCGCGATCTTCTTCATCGCGTTCCAGTACACCCCATACGGCAGGCTGCGGCGGTCGACCGGGAAGTTGCTCTCGAACATGCAGCGCTCGGGGCCGAAGCAATCGATCATGTGGTGGTACCAATGCGCCTGGGCGGCGACCAGTTCGTCGCTGCTGGCCGGGCGGTCGCGCTTGTCCCAGCCGTAGCCGTTGTCGGGCATGGCCATGCCGCCGAGCTTGGCCACCACGTTCGGGCACTTCGCGATGTCGGCCACGTCCCGCTGCCATTGCGTGAAGATGGCGTCGCGCTGGCCGGCATACGGCCCCACGCCCAGCGGCGTGCCGAAGTGGTCCAGCACCATGGTGGTGCCGGGCACGGCGCGCGCCAGTTCGGCGAATGCCGGGTTCTGGTGGTGGTAGTGCCAGGTGTCGTAGGTCAGGCCAAGGGCGCCCAGCCGGGCCACGCCGGCGCGGAAGACCGGGTCGGCATACAGGCCCTCGGCGCCGCGGCCGGGGATGCTCAGGTGCTCGGGGTGCGGGTCGCGCGCGCCGGAATGGCGGATGCCCTTGAACAGGCCCTGGCCCGCTTCTGTCCCTGACAGGCGGCCTGCGGCCGCGTGGGCATCCAGCGCCTCGTCCAGCTTCGGGCCGCCGCGCAGGTCGGCATGGGCCACGATGCCGGCGATCACCGCGCCGCCGCCATCGCGGCTGGCGCGGGCGATGCGCGCGACGAACTCGGTTTCGCCCACCGGCTTCAGGTGGTCGGGGCCGTCGGGCCGGGCGGCGGCGCGGCATTCGATGAACACCGTCTTCACGATGTTGTGGCCCGAATTGGTGTCGCCCCACAGGTCGCCCAGCAGGTAGGCGGGCCGCCCGGCCGGCCAGGGCAGGCCGGGCGTGCCGGCCAGCCACAGGTGGTGGTGCGGGTCGATGATCGGGCGGTCGGGGTCGATCGCGGCCTCGCGGCCCAGCGCCAGCCAGGCCTCGGAACCAGGAACGGGTGCGCTCATGCCTTGGCGCCTTCCAGCGGCTTGCCCAGCATCCGGGCTTCTTCTTCGTAGGGCGCGTACGACGCCTTCAGCGTGGCGCTGTTCAGGATCATCTCGGCCACCAGCTGCCGCGTCACGCCGTCCAGGATGCGGGTCTTGACCCAGACCGACTCGGTGCGGGCGCTCTCGCTGAGCGCGATGATCTCGCGCTCCAGCAGGTAGGGGTGGTCGACGAACAGCGGGCCGGCGATGCGCTTGATCTCCTGCCCGGCGAACAGCCCCACCGCCGGGCCCTTGCCGCGGAACTGCGCCTGGTCCATGGTGCTGCCGAGCAGCACGCTGATCATCTCGGTGG
>JAGOBT010000195.1 GCA_017999135.1 Burkholderiaceae bacterium | reverse complement strand
GAGGTGGCCGCCGCCCAGGCCCAGGGCCTGAAAGTGGCGATGGTGGGTGACGGCATCAACGACGCACCGGTGCTGGCCCGCGCCGACGCCAGCTTCGCCATGGGGCAGGGTGCCCTGGTCACCCGCGCGCAGGCCGATGCGGTGGTGGCGTCCAACCGGTTGGGTGACTTGGTGCTGGCCCATGGCCTGGCACGCCGCGCCATGGCCGTGGTGCGCCAGAACATGCTGTGGGCTGCGGCCTACAACGCGGTCTGCATCCCGCTGGCCCTGGTGGGCTGGCTGCCGCCCTGGGCCGCCGGCCTGGGCATGGCCACCAGTTCGCTGCTGGTGATCGGCAATTCCATGCGCCTGGCGCGCCCGCTGCAGCCCTGGGCTGACGCCCATCTGACATCCCACTGACGTGGACATCCTCTACCTGCTGATTCCGTTGTCGGCCGTGCTGGTGCTGCTGATCGTGGGCATCTTCGGCTGGGCCCTGCACAGAGGGCAGTTCGACGACGTCGAGCGCGAAGGTTCCCGAATTCTGGAAGGCGATGCGCCCGCAGTTGACGGCGATCAATCAGCGGCCCAGGGCGCCCCCGAACAATCCCGCACATCTGCAGTTTGAATCGATCTGAAATCCCGGAAGGAGGCCTCTCAATGGCAAGCAGTTCCATAACCAGTCCAACCAGCGCCGCACCGGTCTACAGCGACACCGTGGTTCGCGGTTTTGCGCTGATGGCGGTGGTCTACGGCATCGTCGGCATGCTGGTGGGCGTGATCATCGCCGCGCAGCTGACCTGGCCCGAGTTGAACCTCGGCATCTCCTGGCTCACCTACGGCCGGCTGCGCCCGCTGCACACCAACGCGGTGATCTTCGCGTTTGGCGGCTGCGCGCTGTTTGCCACCAGTTACCACGTGGTGCAACGCACCTGCCAGACGCGGCTGTTCCTGCCCGGACTGGCCATGTTCACGTTCATCGGCTGGAACCTGGTGATCGTGGCGGCCGTGATCACCCTGCCGCTGGGCATGACCCAGGGCAAGGAATACGCCGAGCTCGAGTGGCCCATCGACCTGCTGATCGCCGTGGTGTGGGTGGCCTATGCCATCGTGTTCTTCGGCACGGTGGGCACCCGCAAGATCCGGCACATCTACGTGGCCAACTGGTTCTTCGGTGCCTTCATCCTGGCGGTGGCGCTGCTGCACATCGTCAACAGTGCGGCCATTCCGGTGAGCCTGACCAAGAGCTACAGCGCCTACGCCGGCGTGCAAGATGCCATGGTGCAGTGGTGGTACGGCCACAACGCGGTGGGCTTCTTCCTGACGGCGGGCTTCCTGGGGATGATGTACTACTACATCCCCAAGCAGGCCGGCCGCCCGGTGTACAGCTACCGCCTGTCGATCGTGCACTTCTGGGCGCTGATCTTCACCTACATGTGGGCGGGCCCGCACCACCTGCACTACACCGCGCTGCCCGACTGGGCGCAGAGCGTGGGCATGATCTTCAGCCTGGTGCTGCTGGCCCCCAGCTGGGGCGGCATGATCAACGGCATCATGACGCTCAGCGGTGCCTGGCACAAGCTGCGTGACGACCCCATCCTGAAGTTCCTGATCGTGAGCCTGTCGTTCTACGGCATGTCCACCTTCGAGGGCCCGATGATGTCGATCAAGACCGTCAACGCGCTCAGCCACTACACCGACTGGACCGTGGGCCACGTGCACTCGGGCGCCCTGGGCTGGGTGGGCATGATCTCCATCGGCTCGCTGTACTACCTGATTCCGCGCATGTTCGGCCGCGAGAAGATGCACAGCGTCAAGGCCATCGAGCTGCACTTCTGGATCGCCACCATCGGCATCGTGCTGTACATCGCCGCGATGTGGATCGCCGGGGTGATGCAGGGCCTGATGTGGCGCGCGGTCAACCCCGACGGCACGCTGGTCTACAGCTTCGTCGAGAGCGTCAAGGCGACCTTCCCGTTCTACGTGATCCGTCTGGGCGGCGGCCTGCTCTACCTGAGCGGCATGCTGATCATGGGCTGGAACGTGTTCATGACCGTCAAGGGCGGCAAGGCCGTCGAGCAGCGTGTGCCCCTGGTGGCCGCGCACGCCTGAGTCCCCAAGGAGTCCCACAACATGGCAACCCATGCCCCTGTCGGTCACGAGAAGATCGAGACCAACAACTTCCTGATGATCGTGCTGATCCTGCTGGCGCTGCTGTTCGGCGGCCTGGTCGAGATCGTGCCGCTGTTCTTCCAGAAGAGCACCACGCAGCCGGTCGAAGGCCTGAAGCCCTACACCCCGCTGCAGCTGGCCGGGCGCGACGTCTACATCCGCGAGGGCTGCTACAACTGCCACTCGCAGATGATCCGCCCGTTCCGCGCCGAAACGCTGCGCTACGGCAGCTACTCGGTGGCGGGTGAATTCGTCTATGACCACCCGTTCCAGTGGGGCAGCAAGCGCACCGGCCCCGACCTGCACCGCGTGGGCGGCAAGTACAGCGACGAATGGCACCGCATCCACCTGATCAACCCGCGTGATCTGGTGCCCGAGAGCAACATGCCGGCCTACCCCTGGCTGGTGGGCACGGCCCTGAACCCGGCCGACCTGGCCCCCAAGATGCGCGGCCTGCGCATGGTGGGCGTGCCCTACACCGACGCCGAGATCGCCAAGGCGGCCGAGGATGTCACCGGCAAGACCGAGATGGACGCTGTCATCGCCTACCTGCAGGTGATGGGCACGGCCCGCAAGTGACGGAAGGGGTCAGCGATGGACGTCAATGACCTGCGTGCGCTGAGCACGGTCTTCATGTTCGTGGCCTTCATCGGCATTGTCGGCTTCGCGGTTTCACGCCGCCGCCGTGCCGACTTTGAAGAGGCCGCCCAAGTTCCGTTCCTGGACGACCAGCCCGCGGCTGGCGGCCCAGCAGGAGAGAAGCAATGAGTGATTTCATCAACAGCGGCTGGGCCTGGTATGTGGCCGGGCTCACCGTGGTCTCGCTGGCGTTCTGCGTGTTCATCCTGGTGGTGGCCAGCAAGCGCAAGGTGATGGCCGCCGACAACACCACCGGCCACGTGTGGGACGAAGACCTGCGCGAGATGAACAACCCGCTGCCGCGCTGGTGGATGTGGCTGTTCGTCATCACCATCGTGTTTGCCGCCATCTACCTGGCGCTGTACCCGGGCCTGGGCACCAACCCCGGCGCGCTGAAGTGGAGCAGCACCGGCCAGTGGGAAGCCGAGCAGCAGAAGGCCTATGCCACCATGGCGCCGGTGTACGCCAAGTTCACCGCCATGCCGGCCGAGGCCCTGGCCAAGGACCCGCAGGCCATGGGCATCGGCGAGCGGCTGTTCGTCAACAACTGCGCCCAGTGCCATGGGTCGGACGCGCGTGGCAGCAAAGGCTTCCCCAACCTCACCGACGGTGACTGGCTGGGCGGCACCGGGCACGAGTACATCAAGAAGACCGTGGTGGCCGGCCGGGTCGGCATGATGCCGGCCATGGGTGCGGCCCTGGGCGGCGCCGAAGACGTGAAGAACGTCGCCAACTATGTGCTCAGCCTGTCGGGCAGCCCGCACAACAGTGTGGCCGCCCAGCTGGGCAAGGCCAAGTACGCCGTGTGTGCCGCCTGCCATGGTGCCGACGGCAAGGGCAACCAGGCCCTGGGCGCCCCCAACCTCACCGACAAGGTCTGGCTGCATGGCTGGGGCGAGGAGGCGATTGCGCACATCGTCAACAACGGCAAGCAGAACGTGATGCCAGCCTTCGAGAAGCGCTTGTCGCCCGAGCAGATCCATGTGCTGGCGGCCTATGTGTGGAACCTGTCGCAGAGCACGGCCGTGGCCGCGGCCAAGTGACCGGTCTGCTCTGCATCGGCGCGCACCAGTGACCACAGCCCAGCGTCCGAGATGAGCGACTCCACGGGTGCACCTGCTCAGGCCGTGGCCCTGTCTCCGCAGGCCAACGCCGACGCTGGCGGCCTGGTGGGTGACGACGCCGCCGGCGCGGTGGTGTCGCTCTACCAGAAGCAGAAGAAGATCTACGCCCGCGCCGTCAGCGGCTCGTTTGCCAACTGGCGCTGGGGCCTGGTCTGGTTCACGCAGATCCTGTACTACGGCTTGCCCTGGCTGCAGTGGAACGACCGCCAACTGGTGCTGTTCGATCTGGGCGCGCGGCGCTTCTACATCGGCCCGCTGGTGCTGTACCCGCAGGACTTCATCTACCTGACCGGCCTGCTGATCGTTTCGGCGTACGCGCTGTTCCTGTTCACCGCGGTGGCCGGGCGGCTGTGGTGCGGCTATGCCTGCCCGCAAACGGTGTACACCGAGATCTTCATGTGGTTCGAGCGCAAGATCGAAGGCGACCGCATTGCCCGCATGCGGCTCGACGATGGCGCGTGGAATGCCAACAAGCTGTGGCGCAAGAGCGCCAAGCAGGCGGTCTGGGTGGGCTTCAGCCTGTGGACCGGCTTCACCTTCGTCGGCTACTTCACGCCGATCCAGTCGCTGGCCGCGTCGGCCGCCACCCTGGGCTTCGGCCCCTGGGAATCCTTCTGGGTGCTGTTCTACGGTCTGGCCACCTACGGCAACGCCGGCTTCCTGCGCGAGCAGGTGTGCAAGTACATGTGCCCGTACGCACGCTTCCAGAGCGTGATGTTCGACAAGGACACGCTGATCATCAGCTACGACGCCGAACGCGGCGAGCCACGTGGATCACGCAGCCGCAAGGCCGACCCCGCCAAGCTGAACCTGGGCTCGTGCATCGACTGCGGGTTGTGCGTGCAGGTGTGCCCCACCGGCATCGACATCCGCAACGGCCTGCAGTACGAGTGCATCGGCTGCGCGGCCTGCATCGACGTGTGCGACGGCGTGATGGACAAGATGGGCTACGCCAAGGGCCTGGTGCGCTACGACACCCAGAACGGCCTGTCGCAGCACCTGGGCCGGGGCGAGCGCCTGCGCCGCATCTTCCGCCCGCGGGTGCTGGTGTACACCGCGGTGCTGGTCGTCATCCTGCTGGCCTTCTTCTACAGCCTGGTCACGCGCCATCCGTTCAAGGTGGATGTGGTGCGTGATCGCGCCTCACTGGCCCGGTTGGTGGACGACGGCCAGATCGAGAACGTGTTCCGTCTGCAGATCATGAACGCCACCGAGCAACCGCAGCGCTACCATGTGGGCGTGCAGGGCTTGCAGGGCATCCAGATCGAGAAGCTGCCGCCGCTGGCGCTGGATTCAGCAGAAGCCCGCTGGGTGACCTTGAATGTGCGCGTGCCGCCCGAGGCCGCTGCCAAGGCCGGGCCCGGGGCGCACGAGATCCACTTCCAGATCGAACTGATCGGCGCTGACGCCGGCGGCCGCCCGATGGGCGGCGCTGCAGTGAGCGAAAAATCGACCTTTGTGGTGCCGCGCTGAGCGCACCGTCCGGAGACCGTTCCATGACCACCCTGTTGTCGCGCAAGTCCCTCCCGCCCTCTGAATCCGCCGCAGCACCTGCCTGGTGGCGGGTGGGCATGGTCTGGCTGGTGCTGGGGGGGCCGGCGGTCGTCGTGGTGGCTGCCATCGGCACCGCCGTGATTGCCTACCACGGCGCTGACCCGGTGCTCACCGACGCACCCACGCCGCAACAGGTGGTGCGGCAGCTGGGGCCGCAGACGCCAGCGATGCAGGGCCGCAACCACGCGGCCACGCCCGCTCCGCGTTGAGCTGTCCCGGTCAAACCACCCACACCACCATGGCCCGCCCCTCTGCCACGTTGCGCATGCACCTGATGGCCATTCTGTGGCCGTCATTCCTGATGGCTGGCGTGCTGGAGATGCTGGTCTTTGCGCTGGTCGACCCCGCCGGCCTGCGCTGGATGGGCGGCGAGTTGCTGCACCTGTCGTCGAACGCGGTGTACACGCTGGCGTTCTTCGTGTTCTGGGGCGTGATCGCCACGGCCGGCCTGCTGACCCGCCTGCTGGAGGGCGACCCCGCGCACATCAACCGCGAGGGTGCGTCCGGCGCGTTCCGGCATTGACGCCCACCGGCGCGCCAGCGCCGGCCAGGGCGCTGGGGTCGCTCAGCAGTTGGTGCCGTTGACCAGGCGCTGCAGTTTGTCCTGGTCGAGGATGCGGATCTGCCGCTGCTTCACGTCCAGGATGCCGTCGTCCTGGAACTTGCTGAAGGTGCGGCTCACTGTCTCGAGCTTCAGGCCCAGGTAGCTGCCGATCTCTTCGCGCGTCATGCGCAGGATCAGCGCGCTGGCCGAAAAGCCGCGCGCCTGCAGCCGCTGGGTCAGGTTCAGCAGAAAGGCGGCCAGCCGTTCTTCGGCCCGCATGCTGCCCAGCAGCAGCATCACGCCGTGGTCACGCACGATCTCGCGGCTCATGATCTTGTGGAACTGGTGCTGCAGTT
>JAGOBT010000194.1 GCA_017999135.1 Burkholderiaceae bacterium | reverse complement strand
ATCCGGCCCAGGTCACCCAGCTGGTCACCCCCGCCATCGACTGGCTGGCTGCCCAGGGCGGCGTGCCCGGCGACCAGCTGCGCCACCACACCTATGTGCTGGAGCACCGCGATGCCGCCCGCCATGCGTTCCGCGTGGCATCGGGTCTGGATTCGATGGTGCTGGGCGAGCCGCAGATCCTGGGCCAGATGAAGCAGGCGGTGCGCGAAGCCGATGCCGCCGGCACGCTGGGCACCACGCTGCACCAGTTGTTCCAGCGCAGCTTCTCGGTGGCCAAGGACGTGCGCACCAGCACCGAGATCGGCGCCCACAGCATCAGCATGGCGGCTGCCTCGGTGCGGCTGGCGGCGCAGCTGTTCGAAGACCTGCGCGACATCCGCATCCTGTTCGTCGGCGCCGGCGAGATGATCGAGCTGGTGGCCACGCACTTTGCCGCCCGCACGCCCAAGGGCATGGCGATCGCCAACCGCACGCTCGAGCGTGGCGAGAAGCTGGCCGGCCGCTTCGGCGCCGAGAGCCTGCGCCTGGCCGACCTGCCGGCGCGGCTGCATGAATTCGACGCCATCGTGTCCTGCACCGCCAGCACGCTGCCGATCATCGGCCTGGGTGCCGTGCGCAGCGCGCTGAAGGCCCGCCGCCACCGGCCGATGTTCATGGTCGACCTGGCCGTGCCGCGCGACATCGAGCCCGAGGTGGCGTCGCTGTCCGACGTCTACCTCTACACCGTCGACGACCTGTCGGCGGTGGTGCAGTCGGCCGGCGAGAAGCGCCAGGCCGCCGTCGCCCAGGCCGAGGCCATCATCGACGCCGGCGTGCAGAGCTTCAGCCACTGGCTGGACCAGCGCGCCACCGTGCCGCTGATCCAGGCCCTGCGCGCCCAGGCCGACGACTGGCGCGCCGCCGAGCTGGCCCGTGCGCGCAAGCTGCTGGCCAAGGGCGCCGACATCGAATCGGTGCTGGATGCCCTGAGCAAGGGCCTCACCCAGAAGATGCTGCACGGCACGCTGGCCGAGTTGCACGCCAGTGACGGCGAAGCGCGCCAGCAGATGGCGCAGACGGTGTCGCGCCTGTTTCTGCGCCAGACCTCCCGCAACCCCGCGGCCGACGACAACAGCTAGCGCCCATGCCACAGGCCCGTGCGCTGGCGCGTCCCGCCGGCCACGGGCCTGTGGCTTTTGGCGCTGCCCACCTCCATCCCCATGAAACCCGCCCTCCGCCAGCAACTGCAGCGCCTGGCCATGCGCCTGACCGAGCTGGATGCCCACCTGGCCGACCCCGCGCTCAGCCAGGACATCCAACGCTACCGCAGCGTGGCGCGTGAACAGGCCGAAGCGGCCGCCCTGGTGCAGCGCTTGTCGGCCTATGAGCAGCGCGAAGCGGACATCACCGCCGCGCAGGACATGCTGGCCCAGCCCGACCAGGACGCCGACATGGCGGCCATGGCGCACGAGGAGATCACCGCGGCCGAGGCCGACCTGGCACGCCTGCTGGCCGAGTTGCAGACCGCGCTGCTGCCGAAGGACCCGGACGATGCCCGCAACGCCTTCGTCGAAATCCGCGCCGGCACGGGCGGCGACGAATCGGCGCTGTTCGCCGGCGACCTGGCGCGCATGTACCTGCGCTTCTGCGAACGCCAGGGCTGGCGCACCGAGATCCTCAGCGAAAACGCCAGCGACCTGGGCGGCTACAAGGAACTGGTGCTGCGCGTGGAAGGCGCCAGCGTGTACGGCCAGCTCAAGTTCGAGAGTGGCGGCCACCGGGTGCAGCGGGTGCCGGCCACCGAATCGCAGGGCCGCATCCACACCAGTGCCTGCACTGTGGCCGTGCTGCCCGAGCCCGACGAGGCCACCGAGATCACGCTGAACCCGGCCGAGCTGCGCATCGACACCTTCCGCGCCAGCGGCGCCGGCGGCCAGCACGTCAACAAGACGGATTCGGCCATCCGCGTCACCCACCTGCCCACCGGCCTGGTGGCCGAGTGCCAGGACGACCGCAGCCAGCACCGCAACAAGGCCAGGGCGCTGGCGGTGCTGCAGGCCCGGCTGCGCGACCGCGAGCGCGCCGAGCGCGAGGCCAAGGAAGCCGCCCACCGCAAGAGCCTGGTGGGCACCGGCGACCGCAGCGACCGCATCCGCACCTACAACTTCCCGCAGGGCCGGCTGACCGACCACCGCATCAACCTGACGATCTACAAGCTGGGCGCGGTGATGGACGGCGACCTGAGCGACGTGGTCGGCGCACTGCAGGCCGCCCAGGCGCAAGACCAGCTGGCGGCGCTGGAAGGCGCAGCGTGACCGCTTCTGGCGGCACACCGACCATCGCCCAGGCGCTGGCCGCCGCCCGCGCCCTGGGGCTGGACCGGCTGGACGCCCAATGGCTGCTGGGCCATGTGCTGCAGCAGCCCAGCGTCTGGCTGATCAGCCACGACGACCAGCCGCTGGCTGCTGCCGATGCACAGGCGTTCGACGTGCTGTGCCGCCGGCGCGCCGATGGCGAACCGCTGGCCTACCTGGTCGGCCAGGCCGGCTTCCACGGCCTGACGTTGCAGGTCACGCCCGACGTGCTGGTGCCCCGGCCCGACACCGAAACCCTGGTCGACTGGGCGCTGGACCTGCTGCCCACGCTGGGCGTGCCGCATCCGCAGGTGGCCGACCTGGGCACTGGCAGCGGCGCCATCGCTTTGGCCGTGGCCCACCGCCACCCCGCAGCGCAGGTGACGGCCACCGACCTGAGCCCGGCTGCGCTGACGGTGGCCCAGGCCAATGCCCGCCGCCTGGGCCTGGCCCTGCAGTGGGCCGAAGGTGCCTGGTGGCGGGCGCTGCCGGCCGACGCCCGGTTCCACCTGGTGTTGAGCAACCCGCCCTACATCGCCGGCGCCGACCCGCACCTGCCGGCGCTGCGCCATGAGCCGCTGCTGGCACTGACCCCCGGCGGCGACGGGCTGGACGCGTTGCGCCAGATCATTGCCGGCGCCGCAGGCCACCTGCATCCCGGCGGCTGGCTGCTGCTGGAACACGGCTGGGACCAGGCCACCGCCGTGGCCGCCCTGCTGGCCGATGCCGGCTTCCAGGCCATGGGCCACCGCAGCGATCTGGGCAGCCACCTGCGCTGCACTGGCGGCCGCTGGGATGGGCCGAACAAAGGGTGACGGACACCACAGTTGCCTGAACACGGCCCGGCGGGCCGGGCGTACGATGGTTTCGCGGTCGCCCTTCACCCGGGGTGGCCCGGCACCCCCGGAGACCGTCCATGCGCCAGACCCTGATGCCTCTGCTGCTGGTCACCGCCACCGCCACGGTGGCGCCCTGGGCCCAAGCCCAGACCCGCGGCTTGACCGCCGCACCCGACGCCCTGGGTGGCCCGGTCTGGCAGGCACGCTTCGAGCGTGATGCCAGCCCGCTGGCGGTCGGGCGCGGCCTGGGCACCTGGCTGGTGCCTTCGCCCCCCACCCACAGCCTGCGCCTGCTGGGCGACTACCAGTTCAGCACCCTGCGCCTGGGCGATACCGGCGGCCTGCGCCTGACCGGCGGCCTGCTGATCAACCTGCGCCAATCCACCACCGGGTTGCTGACGAATGGCCCGCTATCGGCCCAGCCCTATGCCGGCGTGGGCTACGCCACCGGCAGCCTGGACGGCCGCTGGGGCTTCAGCGCCGACCTGGGCCTGGCCGCCAACGGCCTGGGCCCGCTGCGGCTGGACCGCCCCGCCCTCAGCCTGGGCAGCGACGGCCTGCCGCGCCTGCTGCCGATGGTGCGCCTGGGCATGACGCTGGCCTTCTGAAGCCGCGCCCCAGCCTGGGGCCAAACCGGTGGCGCCCCGCTTGGCCGGGGCGCTTTGCCGTATAAAGCGCATCTGACACAACCCCTCCCATCGGGACCAGAGACATGAGTGACGTTCAACAACGCATCGACAGCATCGTGAAGGGCGGCCGCGTGGTGCTGTTCATGAAGGGCACGGCGCAGTTCCCGCAGTGCGGCTTCTCGGGCCGGGCCATTCAGGTGCTCAAGGCCAGCGGCGTGAAAGAGCTGCGCACCGTCAATGTGCTGGAAGACGACGAGATCCGCCAGGGCATCAAGGAATACGCCAACTGGCCGACCATCCCCCAGCTCTACATCGACGGTGAATTCGTCGGCGGCTCGGACATCATGATGGAGATGTACCAGTCGGGCGAGCTGCAGCAGCTGATCAACAAGTGACGGCCCCTCGGCTCGTCGTTGGCATCAGCGGTGCCAGCGGGGCCGTCTACGGCGTGCGGCTGCTGCAGCGGGCCCGCGCGCTGGGTGCCGAGACGCACCTGGTCGTCACCCCGTCGGGCGTGCTGAACGCCCACCACGAACTGGACATGGACCGCGCCGCGCTGGATGTGCTGGCCGACCGGTCCTATGCGCCCGGCGACATCGGCGCCTGCGTGGCCAGCGGCAGCTTCGACACTGCGGCCATGGTGGTGGCGCCCTGCTCGATGAAGACACTGGCGGCCATCGCCCACGGCTTTGGCGACAACCTGCTCACTCGCGCCGCCGACGTGACGCTGAAGGAGCGCCGCCGGCTGATCCTGCTGGTGCGCGAGACGCCGTTCAACCTGGCCCACCTGCGCAACATGACGGCCGTCACCGAGATGGGCGGCATCGTCTTCCCGCCGCTGCCGGCGTTCTACAACAAGCCCGCCACCATCGACGACCTGGTCGACGACACGGTGGAGCGGGTGCTGGCGCTGGCCGGCATCGACCGCGCCGCGCCCAAGGTCTGGCAGGGCCTGCGCGCCTGAATCAGGGCAACCAGCGCTGGCGGTTGGCCATCACGGCGTCTGGATAAGGCGACTTGCCGCGGCTGCCGTTGTAGCGGCCCAGGGCCATGAACAGGTTGCCGCGCTCGGTGTCCAGATAGTGGCGCAGGATCACGCAGCCGAAGCGCAGGTTGGTCTGCAGGTGGAACAGGCGCGACGCATCGCCGTCGCCGATCACCCGGGCCCAGAACGGCATCACCTGCATGTAGCCACGCGCGCCGGCGCTGCTGATGGCGTACTTGCGGAAGCCGCTCTCCACCTGGATCAGCCCCAGCACCAGGGCCGGCTCCAGCCCGGCGCGTGTGCTTTCGTACCACAGCGTCTCCAGGAACTCGAGCCGGGTGTGGGCCTCGGTCTTGTGGCGCTTGAGCCGCTCGGACATCGTGCCCTGCCATTGCAGGAAGGCCAGGCGCTGCTCGGTGCTGGCGAACGGCAACCGCGGCGGCGCGGCACGGGCGATGGCGGCCGACAAGGCGGTGCGCACCGCGTCGGCCAGCGGTTCTTCGGCCTGGGTGCCGGCCCGTGCCGATGGCCAGGTGACCAGCACAGCGGCGGCGCTGGCACAGCGCGCCAGCCACGCCCGCCGGCAACCCGGTGTCATGCCGACAGCCGGCCCTTCACCAGGGCGGCCACCTCGGCCAGTGGCACCACGCTGGCCGCATCCTCGCGCCGGCCCTGCAGTTCGACCGTGCCGGCCTTCAGGCCGCGGTCGGACAGCACCACCCGCTGCGGCACGCCGATCAGTTCCCAGTCGGCGAACATCGCGCCGGGGCGCTCGCCGCGGTCGTCGAGCAGCACGTCGATGCCCAACGCCTGCAGCTCATCGTGCAGCGCATCGGCGGCGGCCTTCACCTCGGGCGAGCGGTCGTAGCCGATGGGGCACAGCACCGCGGCAAACGGCGCAATGGCAGCCGGCCAGATGATGCCGCGCGCATCGTGGTTCTGCTCGATCGCCGCGCCCAGGATGCGGGTGACGCCGATGCCGTAGCAGCCCATCTCCATCAGCTGCGGCTTGCCATGCTCGTTGAGGTAGGTGGCGTTCATCGCCTGGCTGTACTTGGTGCCCAGGTAGAACACATGGCCCACCTCGATGCCGCGCTGGATGGCCAGCACGCCCTTGCCGTCGGGCGACGGTTCACCGGCCAGCACGTTGCGGATGTCGGCCACCAAATCAGGCTCGGGCAGGTCGCGGCCCCAGTTCACGCCGGTGAAGTGGAAGTCGGCGTCGTTGGCACCGCAGACGAAGTCGTGCATGGCCGCCACGGTGCGGTCGGCGATCACCTGCAGCGGCTTCTTCAGGTTGATCGGCCCCAGGTAACCCGGCTTGCAGCCGAAGTGGTCCTCGATCTCGCCCACCGTGGCAAAGCGCCAGCCGGCCTTCAGGCCCGGCAGCTTGCCGACCTTGATCTCGTTCATGTCATGGTCGCCGCGCACCAGCAGCAGCCACACCGTGCTCTTGACGATCTCGCCCTGGGCATCGGTCTCGTCGGTGGCCAGCACCAGGCTCTTGACGGTCTGCTGCAGCGGCAGGCCCAGCAGCGTGGCCACGTCGGCGCAGGTGCTCTTGCCCGGCGTGGGCGTCTTGGTCAGGGCCTG
>JAGOBT010000193.1 GCA_017999135.1 Burkholderiaceae bacterium | reverse complement strand
GGCTTCTACCACCAGCAGGGCATCAGCTCGGTGCCAGCCATCATCATCAACGACCGCCACCTCATCAGCGGTGGCCAGCCGGTCGAGTTGTTCGAGCGCGCGCTGCGCCACATCGCTGCCGAGGCCGCCACGGCCGCCACCACCGGCGCCAGCGCATGACGACCGGCCTGAACGACTTCGGCCTGATCGGCCTGGCCGTGATGGGCCAGAACCTGGTGCTCAACGTCGAGAGCCGCGGCTTCGCGGTCAGCGTCTACAACCGCACACCGGCCGCCACCGAGGCCTTCGTGGCCGCGCACCCGGGCAAGCGCATCACCGGCCATGCCAGCCTGGCCGCCTTCGTGCAGAGCCTGTCGCGGCCGCGGCGGGTGATGCTGATGGTCAAGGCCGGCGCGGCGGTGGATGCGGTGATCGAGCAGTTGATCCCGCTGCTGGAGCGCGACGACATCATCATCGACGGCGGCAACAGCCTCTACACCGACACCGAGCGGCGTGACGCCTGGCTCGGGCCCCTGGGCCTGCGCTTCATCGGCGCCGGCGTGTCCGGCGGCGAGGAAGGCGCACGCAAGGGCCCGTCCATCATGCCCGGCGGCCCGCCCAGCACCTGGGCAGCGATGCGCCCGGTGTTCGAGGCCATCGCCGCCCAGGTCGACGGCCAGCCCTGCGTGGTGCACATCGGCCCGGGCGGCGCGGGCCACTACGTCAAGATGATCCACAACGGCATCGAGTACGGCGACATGCAGCTGATCTGCGAGGCCTATGCGCTGCTGCAGGCCGCCGGCCTGTCGAATGCCCGCATGGCCGCCGTGTTCGACCAGTGGAACCAGGGCGCGCTGCAGAGCTACCTGATCCAGATCACCGCCCGTGCGCTGGAGCAGGTCGACGCCGAGACCGGCCGCCATGTGGTCGACCTGATCCTGGACAAGGCCGGCCAGAAGGGCACCGGCCAGTGGACCCAGCTGAACGCGGCCGAGAACGCGGTGGTCATCAGCACCATCAACGCGGCAGTCGAGGCGCGCGTGCTGTCGTCGCAGAAAGACCAGCGCGTGGCCGCCAGCAGCCAGCTGCAGGGCCCGGCCGGCCGGCTGGACATCGACCCCGAGCGGCTGATCGCCCAGGTGCACGACGCGCTGTACGCCAGCAAGATCGTCAGCTATGCCCAGGGCCTGGACCTGATGCGCACCATGGGCGCGAAGAAGGGCTGGGGGCTGGACCTGGGCGCGATTGCCGGCATCTGGCGCGGCGGCTGCATCATCCGGGCGCAGTTCCTGCGCCACATCACCGCG
This sequence comes from Burkholderiaceae bacterium, assembly GCA_017999135.1. Taxonomy (GTDB): domain Bacteria; phylum Pseudomonadota; class Gammaproteobacteria; order Burkholderiales; family Burkholderiaceae_C; genus Pseudaquabacterium. Next base: position 5,107 of record JAGOBT010000193.1, on the reverse strand, counting down.
GCCTACCAGGCCGACCCCGGGCTGCAGAACCTGATGCTGGCGCCCTACTTCCGCGACGTGCTCAACCGCAGCCAGGGTGCCTGGCGCCAGGTGGTGGCGCAGGCCGTGGCCGCGGGTATCCCTGTGCCGGCTTTCGGCGCGTCGCTGGCGTACTTCGACAGCCTGCGCAGCGCCCGTCTGCCGGCCAACCTGCTGCAGGCCCAGCGTGATTTCTTCGGCGCCCACACGTATGAGCGCGTCGACAAGCCGGCCGGGCAGTGGTTCCACACCGCATGGCCAGACGTGATCGATTGACCCCCGCATCCAGGGGGACACTGGGTCACGGATGACCCGGGCCAGGGCCAGGCATCAAGGATTCCCCACCTATAGTGCGGAAATATGCATGGCCGATGACAGGCGCCGCGCCGGCACCTGCGCCACGGCCTTGGCGCATTTCCGAGGAGCGACCCGCATGACCCACCAGAACACGGCACCCCGCAGCGCATGGCCACACCGCTGGACTGGCCTGGCCGCGGCGTGCGCGCTGGCCACCGGCACGGCGCTGGCCCAGGCGCCCGCCACCGCCGACGCCGGACCGTTCGAGGTGAAGCCCGGCGGCACGTTCTCGGCCATCGCCGCGCAGGTGCTCGGCTCGCCGCGCCAGTGGTCGCAGCTGTACCACCCCCAGCTCACCGGCCTGGCCGACCCCAACCGGGTGCTGGTCGGCCAGCGCTTTGAACTGGTGACCGAGCCGGGCGGCAACCGTTACCTGCGCCTGGTCGGCAGCAAACCACTGGCCGTGGCGACCGCTGCGCCGGCACCTGCGCCGGCCGCTGCATCAGCGCCTGCGCCAGCGGCCGCACTGCCCAGCGCCAGGGCGGCCGTGGCTGCCCCGGCCGCGCCCGCAGCGGCACCGGCACCGGCCCCCACGCCGGTGGCAGCAGCCCCGACGCCGGCCCCGGCGCCGGCGGCCGACGACACGCTGGTCATCGGCGTGCTGCCCAACATCGCCACGGCGTCGCTGCTGGCCCAGTACGAGAACATGAAGTCCTGGTTTGAGCGCACCCAGGGCACCAAGGTGCGCATCAGCGTGCCGGCCAACTTCAAGGTGTTCTTCGACAACACCGTGCGCGGCGACTACGACCTGTCGGTGGCCGCGCCCCATTTCGCGCGGGTGGCCCAGGCCGACCGCGCCATGGTGCCGGTGGTGATGTACGAGCCGCGCATCAATGCGCTGTTCATCGGCAAGCCCGACGACGGCCTCAACAGCGCGGCCGACGTGCGCGGCAAGGCCGTGGGCTTTGCCAACCCCACGTCGCTGGTGGCGCTGTACGGCCTGCAGTGGCTGCGCCAGGCCGGCCTGGAGCCGGGCAAGGATTTCCAGGTGCGCGGTGCACGCACCGACATGGGCGTGGGCCGCATGCTGCTGACCGGCGAGGTGTCGGGCGCCATCATGAGCAACGGTGAATTCCGCGCCCTGCCGCAGGACGAAGCCGCCCGCCTGCGCACCGTGGAGGCCTTCGCCCGCATCCCCAACTTCATCATCGTGGCCCATCCGCGCCTGGGTGCCGCCCGCATCGACCGGCTGAAGACGCAGTTCAAGGCCTTCATCGCCGACAAGGACGAAGGTGCGGCGTTCACCAAGGCCACCGGCATCACCGGCATGGTCGATGCCGACGACGCGGTGCTGCGCGAACTCGACCCCTACCTGGTGCCCACCCGCCGGGCCATGGGCATCACCAACTGATCGGGGCACGATGGCCAAAGTCTTGTGGCGCTCCACGCTGGGTGCGCCGTCCGCCAGTGAGTCCTTCTCCGAAGGGCCGTTCGAAGACTCGACCACGGTGGCGGCCGCGCCGCTGCCGGTGACGCTGTCCCAGGACATTGCCCGCAGCCTGCGGCAGATGGGCGTGGCCTCGTTCCGCGCGTCGGTGGTGAACGTCGACTCGATGACGTTCCAGGCCGCCTGGACCATCTCCGAGCAGGGCGAGGTGACCGACAACCAGGTCGACCGGCCGCTCGACAGCTCGTTCCCGGCGGCCACGGCCGCCATCAACCTGCTGGCGCACGCCACCGACGACGAGACCCTGCTGCACAAGCTGAGCCCGCGCCGCTGGGGCATCGCCTGGCGGCTGGACGACCCGCTGGTGGTGCTGGCCGAGGCCCAGTACCACGAGCGGCGCGACGCCATCAGCGAATCCGACAAGACCTTGCTGCGCCTGGTGTGCAGCGCCGCCATGCGGCCGGCCGGCACGGCCACGCTGCAGGGCATGACGGAACCCGGCGCGGCCCTGGTGTGGCCCGGCGCCGAGGCCAGCGCCGGGCCGGCCGGCCCGCGCTTGATGGCGCGCCTGTCGGTGGTGCTGCTGGGGTGCAGTGCCCTGCTGGCGCTGTGGCTGGCCATGGCCGCGGTGCCTGACCTGCGCCGCACCACGGCGGTGCGCGAAGCCCAGGTCACCCGGCTGCAGACGCTGGCCGACAAGACCCTGGTGCGCGGCATCGGCTCGGCCATGTCCACAGGCGACTATGGCGATGTGCAGACGGCACTGTCGGCCTATGCGTCGCTGGGCTACTTCGATGGCGCGGCGGTGGTCAATGTGCGCCAGCGCGTGGTCGCCCTGTCGGGCCGCACCGACCAGTTGCGCATCGGCGACCCGGTGCCCGAGGACACCCAGCGCAGCGCCCAGGCCATCGACCTGGCACTGGGCACCGAACGCCTGGGCCAGTTGCTGATCGTGCCGGCGCCGCCCTCGCTGCAACCCACGCCGGTGCCGGCCTGGCTGGCACCGCTGGCATGGGCCACCGCGGGCACCGCCCTGGCGGCCCTGGCAGCCGCCCTGCTGGCACTGCGCCGGAGCAAGCCCGCCAAGCTCTGAACGGGCGCAGGGTGCGCCTTTTGCACCACGTCGGTGCCTCGCCCCCACCGTTGGGGCAGGCGCTTGCCAGCTGCTTGTCGATGGCCACCCGCTGGCCCCTGGCTGCAGGGCTGTCGCCGGCGGTGCGTGCCGCAGCGCGTGTGCGCCCCCTGCTGGCAACCCCGGGGCAATTCCCGAGTGTGGCCCGGACATTGCAACGCCCGTGCCATCGTATGCTCCCCCGTCGTTCAACCGATTGCACCCATGACCATGACCCTGCCGATCCGCACGCTCCGTCGCACCCTGCTGGCCGCCAGCCTGGTGGCAGCCCCGCTGCTGGGACTGTTCACCGCCACGCCTGCCCTGGCACAGGAGACCGCCGTCAAGTTCCAGCTCGACTGGCGCTTTGAAGGGCCCAGTGCCTTCTTCCTGCTGCCGGTGGCCCAGGGCCAGTTCAAGGCCGAGAAGCTCAATGTCACCATCGACGCCGGCAACGGCTCGGGCAATGCCGTCAACCGCGTGGCATCGGGCACCTACGACATGGGCTTTGCCGACCTGGCCGCGCTGATGGAATTCCACGCCAACAATCCCACCGCACCGAACAAGCCAGTGGCGGTGATGATGGTCTACAACAACACGCCGGCGGCGGTGTTCAGCCTGAAGAAGACCGGCATCACCAAGCCGGCCGATCTGGCCGGCAAGAAGATGGGCGCGCCGGTGTTCGATGCCGGCCGCCGCGGCTTCCCCATCTTCCAGAAGGCCAACGGCATCGGCGCCGTCAACTGGATCAGCATGGACCCGCCGCTGCGCGAGACCATGCTGGTCAAGGGCGACGTGGACGCGATCACCGGCTTCTACTTCACCAGCCTGCTGAACCTGGAGCAGCGCGGCGTCAAGGCCGAGGACATCGCGGTGCAGCTGTACCCGCAGCACGGCGTCAAGCTGTATGGCAACGCCATCATCGTGGGCGAGGAATTCCTCAAGAAGAACCCCGAGGCGGTGAAGGCCTTCCTGCGTGCCTTCACCAAGGGCGCCAAGGCGGTGATGGCCGACCCGAAGGCGGCCACCGCCATCGTCAAGGCGCGTGACGGCCTGGTCAACGCCGAGCTGGAAGAGCGCCGCCTGCGCCTGGCCATCGATTCGGCCATTGCCACGCCCGACGCCCGCACCGAGGGCTTCGGTGCGGTCTCCGGCCCGCGCCTGGCCCTGATGGCCAGCCAGGTGGCCGATGCCTACGCCACCAAGAGCCGCATCAACCCCGACGCGATCTGGAACGGCAGCTTCCTGCCCAGCAAGGCCGAACTGAACATCCTGCCAGCCGCGAAGAAGTAAGCCATGGCGCATCCACTGCAGGGCGGGCCGGGTGCCGGGCCGCTGCCGAGCCGGTCTGCCATGCCCGCGGGGGATGGGCCGACGTGCCCGCCGAACGGAGGGCTGCCATGACCGCCTTCGTCGACTTCGACAAGGTCTGGCTGGCCTACAACGACGATCTGCTGGCCCAGGGCCAGTTCGCCGTCGAGGACATCAACCTGAAGGTGAACGAGGGCGAATTCATCGCCATCGTCGGGCCCAGCGGGTGCGGCAAGAGCACCTTCACGAAGCTGGCCACCGGCCTGAAGCGGCCCAGCAAGGGCACGGTGATCATCGGCGGGCAGGAGGTGACCGGCCCGCTGAAGATCACCGGCATGGCCTTCCAGGCGCCCAGCCTGCTGCCCTGGCGCACCACGGTGCAGAACGTGATGCTGCCGCTGGAGATCGTCGAGCCCTACCGCAGCAGCTTCAAGCAGAAGCGGGCCGAGTACGAGGACAAGGCGCGCAAGCTGCTGCAGAGCGTGGGCCTGGGCGGCTACGAGGACAAGTTCCCATGGCAGCTGTCAGGCGGCATGCAGCAGCGCGCCAGCATCTGCCGCGCGCTGGTGCACGAGCCCAAGATGCTGCTGCTGGACGAACCCTTCGGCGCGCTGGATGCCTTCACCCGCGAAGAGCTGTGGTGCGCGCTGCGCGACCTGCAGGCGGCGCAGCAGTTCAACGTCATCCTGGTCACGCACGACCTGCGTGAAAGCGTGTTCCTGGCCGACACGGTGTACGTGATGAGCAAGAGCCCGGGCCGCTTCGTGGTGCGGCGCGAGATCGACCTGCCGCGCCCGCGTGACTTGGAGGTGACCTACACGCCGCAGTTCACCGACATCGTGCATGAGCTGCGCGGCCACATCGGGGCGGTCCGAAACCAATTCGGCAACAACTCCGGCAAGGCCGCGGCGGCGGTGAAGTGA
>JAGOBT010000192.1 GCA_017999135.1 Burkholderiaceae bacterium | reverse complement strand
ATGAACGAAGCCGAGACCCGCGCCGAGCACATCGACCCCGCGCTCAAGGCGGCCGGCTGGGGTGTGGTCGACGGCAGCCGGGTGCGGCGTGAGGTGATCGCACCAGGGCGCCTGCAGGGCCGGGGGCAGCGCACCCAGGCCGACATCGCCGACTACGTGCTGATCCACCGCAACACCAAGCTGGCGGTGATCGAGGCCAAGGCCTGGGACAAGGCGCACACCGAGGGCCTGGGCCAGGCCAAGAAGTACGCGGCCAAGCTGGCGGTGCGCTTCACGTACAGCACCAACGGGCAAGCCATCTATGGCGCCGACATGGCCACTGGCGCCGAAGGCGACGTGGCCTGCTACCCCAGCCCGGACGAGCTGTGGGCCATGACCTTTGCTGACGCCGACCCGGCCACCGCCACCTGGCGCGACCGCTTCGCGGCCGTGCCGTTCGAGGACAAGGGCGGCACCTGGCAGGGTCGCTACTACCAGGACATCGCCGTCGCGCGTGTGCTCGACGCCATCACCGCCGGGCGCGACCGCATCCTGTTGACTCTGGCCACCGGAACCGGCAAGACCTTCATCGCGTTCCAGCTGGCCTGGAAGCTGTTTCAAAGCCGGTGGAACCTGGCCGACTGGCGCCGAACGCCGCAACTGAGCACGCCGCCCAGCCGGCGCCCGCGCGTGCTGTTTCTGGCCGACCGCAACAACCTGGCGGATCAGGCCTACAACGCGTTTTCGGCCTTTGCGGACGATGCGCTGGTGCGCATCGAGCCGGACGACATCCGCAAGAAGGGCCGGGTGCCGAAGAACGGCAGCATCTTCTTCACCATCTTCCAGACGTTCATGAGCGGCACCGGCCCCGATGGCCAGCCTCAGCCGCACTTCGGCGACTATCCGAGCGACTTCTTCGACTTCATCGTCATCGACGAATGCCACCGGGGCGGCGCCCGTGACGAAAGCGCGTGGCGCGCCATCCTGGACTACTTCTCTCCAGCCGTGCAGTTGGGCCTGACCGCCACGCCCAAGCGCACCATCAACGCCGACACCTACGCGTACTTCGGCGAGCCGGTCTATGCGTACTCGCTGCGCGACGGCATCAACGACGGCTACCTGACGCCGTTCCGCGTGAAGCAGATCGCCACCACCCTGGACGAGTACGTCTACACCCCAGACGACGACGTGGTGGGCGGCACCATCGAGCCCGGGCGCCGGTACGACGAGAAGGACTTCAACCGGATCATCCAGATCAAGGAGCGCGAGGCCTACCGCGTCCAGCTCTTCATGGGGATGATCGACCAGCGGGAGAAGACCATCGTCTTCTGCGCCACCCAGCTGCATGCGCTGGCGGTGCGCGACCTGGTCAACCAGATCAAGACCCCCGGCCCCCAAGGCATTCCACAAACACGTGATCCGCTGTATTGCGTGCGCGTGACCGCCAGCGACGGCGCGATCGGTGACGAACACCTGCGCGCGTTCCAGGACAACGAGAAGACGATCCCGACCATCCTGACCACCTCGCAGAAACTGTCCACCGGCGTGGATGCGCGCAACGTGCGCAACATCGTGCTGATGCGGCCGGTGGCCTCGATGATCGAGTTCAAGCAGATCATCGGCCGCGGCACCCGCCTGTACGACGGCAAGGACCACTTCACGGTCTACGACTTCGTGCGGGCGCACCAGCACTTCAATGACCCCGACTGGGACGGCGAGCCCCTTGCCCCTGATCCGCCGGAAGCACACGAGGGCCGCGCCCCACGTGCGGTTGACGTCGCAGCCGCTGGTCCTGCCGCGCTGCATGTGGCCGAGCCTGAACCCGTCGGTCTGCGCACAGCACCCATCGAGGTGAAGCTGGCCGACGGCAAGCTGCGCCGGGTGCAGCACATGACAGCCACCACGTTCTGGAGTGCCGATGGCCGGCCGATGTCGGCGGCGCAATTCCTGGAATCGCTGTTCGGCGCCCTGCCGGGGTTCTTCAAGGACGAGGACGAACTGCGCCGGCTCTGGAGCGCACCCGACACCCGCAAGGCGCTGTTGGCCGGCCTGGCCGACAAGGGCTTCGGCCGCGAGGCGCTGGCCGACATGCAGAAGGTCATCGAGGCTGAGAGCAGCGACCTGTTCGATGTGCTGGCGTATGTGGCCTTTGCCGTCGACCCGGTGACACGCGCCGACCGTGCCGCTGCGGCCAGCGCCGCGACGGCGGCCGAACTGCCCGACAGGCAGCAGACCTTCGTCGACTTCGTGCTGGCCCAGTACGTGAAGCAAGGTGTCGACGAGCTGGACGCGGAGAAGCTGTCACCGCTGCTGCGGCTGCGCTACCAGGCGCTGAGCGACGCCTTTGCAGACCTCGGCCAGCCGGACCAGGTGCGCCGCCTGTTTGTCGGGTTTCAGCACCACCTGTACCCGCCCCGGGGCTGATCGCGGCCTGGTGCCGTGGCCGCGCCACCGTGCCACGCAGGCCCGCACACCGCCATCCACCGCGGTGTCGGCTGGCACTGCACAGACCTGAGCCCGGAACTGGCGGTGTGACACCCGCCACCACCCGGCATTGGCCGGCGGGTGGGGCGGAACAAACCGGTGTGTGTCCAGCGCGTGCTTGGACTGTGCCGAGATGTTGTCCCCCGTTCCCAACGCCATGCCCGCTGCCGCTGCCAACCTGCCCAAGGGCAGGGCAGGCCATTCGGCGCATGCACGACTGCCATGAAGCTCAAGCAGGTTTCGCGGCTGTTCTTCGGCATGGTCAGCCTGGTGCTGCTGCTCAACCTGGGGCTGCTGCAGGGCGTGCGCCTGGCGCAAGACCACATCGAAAGCACCTTCAGCCGTGCCGAGGAGGCGCATGCCGAGGTCGACGATCTGGTGCAGGGCACCGAGCTGCTGGCCTCGCTGGTGCAGAGCTACACCACCACCGGCCGCACCCGCTACCTCGACCTGTACTACGAGATCCTGGGCACCTGGCAGGGTGAGCTGGCCTCGCCGGTGCAGACCGGCATGGCCGACTACTGGCGCCAGCGCATCGGCGGTGGCGCCCCTGCCAGGCAGACGACCAACCAGCCGCCGCGCAGCATGATCGAGCGCCTGCGGGCGCCGGACTTCACCGCCACCGAGCCGCGCGCCGCCCAGGCCGTGCTGGACGCGTCCGCCGCGCTGCAGGTGGAAGAGAAGATCGCCTTTGCCGCCACCCAGGGCCTGTACGACCGTGCCACGGGGCAATTCGTCGACGAAGGCCAGCCCGATCTGGCCTATGCGGTGGAACGGGTGCACTCGCCGCGCTACGAGACCCTGCGGGCCGAACTGATCCGCGCCGTGGGCCTGCTGTCGGCCGAGGTGCAGCGCCGCACCGACATGGAACTGGCGCTGGCCCGTGACCGCCTGACGGTGGCGGTGATGGTGGCCCTGCTGGCCAATGTGGGCATGCTGGCGCTGGCCGCGGTGGCGATGGTCGGCATGCGGCGCAGCGTGCTGCAGCCGATTGCCGCGCTGGAAGACACCGCGCAGCACTTCGCCGCCGGCGACTATGGCCACCGCGCTGATCCGGCACGCCAGCGCAGCCAGGTCGATGAGCTGGCCACGCTGGCCACCACGCTGGACCGCATGGCCGCCGCCATCGCGCGTGAGCTGCAGGCCCGTGACGAAGCCCAGCACGCCCTGGCCCAGGCGCGTGACCAGGCCGAAGCCGCGGCGCGCGCCAAGTCGGCCTTTCTGGCCAACATGAGCCATGAGATCCGCACGCCCATGAACGCCATCATGGGCATGACCCAGCTGGCGCTGCAGTCGCCGCTGCACCCGCAGCCGCGGGCCTGCCTCGACAAGGCCATGGCTGCCAGTGACCACCTGCTGCACCTGATCAACGACATCCTCGATTTCTCCAAGATCGAGGCCGGCGGCATGACGCTGGAACTGAGCCCCTTCCGCGTCGAGGAACTGGCCGCCCGGGCGCTGACGCTGGTGCGCGAGCGCGCCCAGGACAAGGGCCTGGAGCTGCTGTGCGACGTGGAAGACGCCACCCTGCTGGGCCACCGCGCCGTGCTGCGCGGCGACCCGCTGCGCCTGCAGCAGGTGCTGACCAACCTGCTGGGCAATGCAGTGAAGTTCACCGAGGCCGGCCAGGTGACGCTGAGCCTGGCCACCGAGCCCGCCCCTGGCGGCGCTGCGTCGGACCTGGTGCTGGTGATGCGGGTGCGCGACACCGGCATCGGCATGACGGCCGAGCAGTGCAGCCAGCTGTTCCGAGAATTCAGCCAGGCCGATGCCTCGATCACCCGCCGCTACGGCGGCACCGGCCTGGGGCTGGCCATCAGCCAGCGGCTGGTGACGCTGATGGACGGCACGGTGACAGTGGACAGCGTGCCCGGCGCCGGCTCCTGCTTCACCGTGCGCGTGCCGCTGCAGGTGGAGCCCGGCGCCAACCCTGGCGTGGCGCCGGCCGCGGCCGCACTGCGGGTGCTGGTGGTGGAAGACCGCCCCGACACCCTGGCCAACCTGCTGGCCATGCTGCAGCGCCTGGGTGTGGGCACCGGCGTGGCTGGTGGCCTGCTGTCGGCCGACACCGGCAGCGCTGCGCTGGCCCTGCTGCAGGCCGCGCAGGACAAGCTCCAACCGGTCGATCTGGTGCTGCTGGACTGGGTGCTGCCCGACACCGATGGCGGCCGGCTGCTGGCCGAGTTGCGCGCACGCTGGCCGCAGCTGCGGGTGGTGGTCATCACGGCCCATGGGTCGGTGGCGCTGTCGGCGGCTGCGGCTGCCAACGGCGCTGCGGTGATCGACAAGCCGGTGATGCCCCAGGACCTGCGCCGCCTGCTGGCCAGCCCGGCCGGGCTGGCCGGCGCGGCGCCGGCCGATGGTGCGGCACCCACCGGGCCTGCCGAGGCACCCGCCGCCGCTGCGCCCCTGCTGCCGGGCCTGCGCGTGCTGCTGGTGGAAGACAACCCGCTGAACCGCGAGGTGGCGCGGGGCCTGCTGGGCTACCAGGGCGCGCAGGTCCAGGTGGCCCACCACGGGCTGGAGGCCGTGGAATGGCTGCAGGCGGGCGGCCCCGATGCCTGCGAGCTGGTGCTGATGGACCTGCAGATGCCGGTGCTCGACGGCTACGACGCCGTGCGCCGCCTGCGCAGCGACGCCCGATTCGACCACCTGCCCATCCTGGCCATGACGGCGCACGCCATGGCCGGTGAGCGCGAACGCTGCCTGGCGCTGGGCATGCAGGACTACATCACCAAGCCGCTGGTGCCGGCGCAGCTGTATGCCACGCTGGCCCGCTGGCGCCGGTCCTTGCCCCCGGTGGCCGGGGCACCTGCTGCACTGCCTGCGCCCACGGTGCTGCCCCTGAACGACCTGCCTGACGTGCCTGGCCTGGACCGTGCGCAGCTGCTGGCGCACTGCGACCAGAACCCGGCGCTGGCCCGGCGCCTGCTGCGCGGCATGGCGCAAGACTACGCAGACGGCCTGTCCGGCTGGCATGCCTGGCTGGCCGCCGGTGACTGGGTTGTCTTGCGCCAGGCTGCCCACACCCTGCAGGGGCTGGCCGGCACGCTGGCGGCCGATGGGCTGCGCGGTGCCGCACTGGCGCTGGAGCATGCCGCCGCAGCGCAGGACGCCGCAGCCGCCGGCCAGCACCTGCCCGAGACCGAGCACCACCTGGCCCGCCTGCTCACTGCCCTGGACGCGGTGCGCCTGCAGATTGCCGATGCGCCGGTGGCACCGCTGGCCGCGGCGGCCACCGCGCCGCCGCCTGGGGCGGTACCGCCGCCCGATCTGGCGGCCCTGGCCAGCCTGCTGACCGACAGCGACAGCCGCGCCATCGATTGGTGGCAGACCCACGAGGCGGCGCTGGCCAGCCAGCTGGACCCGGTGGCCTTGCGCGGGCTGTCGCGGGCGATCAGCCGTTTTGACTTCGACGCCGCACTGGCGCTGTGCCAGCAGGTGCAGCAAGGCCAGCACCCGGGCGGCCCCGCCGGCCGCAACACCCCGACGCCATGAACCAAGCCGAGCTCCACCCTGCACTGCTGGCCCGTGCCGACACCCAGGCGTCGATCCTGGTGGTCGATGACACGCCCGCCAACCTGAGCCTGCTGTCGGGCCTGCTGAGCCCGCGCTGGCGGGTGCGGCTGGCGCCGTCGGGCGCCAAGGCGCTGGACCTGGTGCGCCGCCAGGCCCCCGACCTGATCGTGCTGGACGTGATGATGCCGGAGCTCGACGGCTACGAAGTCTGCCGCCGCCTGAAGGCCGACCCCGCCACCCGCGACATCCCGGTGCTGTTTCTCACCGCGCTGAGCCAGCCCGAGGACGAGACCCGCGGCTTCGAGTGCGGCGGTGCCGACTTCATCCACAAGCCGTTCAACCCGGCCACCGTGCTGTCGCGCGTGGCCACCCAGCTCGAGGCCAAGCAGTGGCGCGACACCCTGCACCAGCGCAACGCCTGGCTGCAGCAGGAGCTGCAAAGCCGCCTGGCCGAGGTGGAGCAGCTG
>JAGOBT010000191.1 GCA_017999135.1 Burkholderiaceae bacterium | reverse complement strand
GCATCTACAGCGACGCGCAGGTGGCGGGCTGGAAGCGGGTCACCGAAGCGGTGCATGCCGAGGGCGGGCGCATCGTCATCCAGCTCTGGCATGTGGGCCGCATCTCGCACAGCTCGCTGTTGCCAGAGGGCGCGGCACCGGTGTCGTCCACCGCCAAGCCCGCCAAGAGCAAGACCTACATTGCCGGTGGCTTCGCGCCGGTGTCCACGCCGCGCGCGCTGAGCATCGACGAGATCAAGAGCATCGGGTACGACTACCGCCGCGCGGCGCGCAATGCCATGGCCGCAGGCTTTGACGGCGTGGAGATCCACGCTGCCAACGGCTACCTGATCGAGCAGTTCCTGAAGGATTCGGCCAACGACCGCAGCGACGAGTATGGTGGCTCTATCGCCAACCGCACGCGCTTCCTGATGGAGGTGGCGCGCGCGGTCACGGCCGAGATCGGCGGTGACCGCACCGGCATCCGCATTTCACCCATCAGCCCGGCCAACGACATCGGACAGGACAGCAATGCTCAGGCGCTTTACACCCACGTGCTGGCTCAATTGGCGCCTCTGGGCCTGGCCTACTGCCATGTGGTGGAAGGCGCCACCGGTGGCCCGCGCGACTTGACCGACCAGGGTGTGCAGGCGCTCGACTACGCCCCGCTACGCGCGCTGTTCCCCGGCGCCTGGATGGTGAACAACGGCTACGACCGCGCCATGGCGCTCGATGTGGTGCAGGCCGGCGCCGCCGACCTGGTGGCCTTTGGCAAGCCCTTCATCGCCAACCCCGACCTGGGCCGGCGTTTGCGCGAGGGATCTACCTGGAATGCGCTGAACATGGCCACGCTCTATGGCGGTGGTGAGGCGGGCTATACCGATTACCCCGCGCTGGCCTGACCCCTAGCCAAAGTCCTTGCCCTTGGTGCGGGCGCGGAAGGCGTCCGCGAGGCTGAGTGCGCGCTCGCCGGGCTCGAGCGTGAAGGCCTCGTTCGCCTGCAGGGCGCCCGGCACCAGCACCGCGAGGTAGGTGCCGCAGTAGCCCGACTCCACCATCAGCTTGGACGCCTTGGCAAAGCCCATCACCGCGTTGAACTTGAAGCAGGGGTAGCGCGGCTCGCTCACCACCAGCACACCGCCGTCGGCAAAGTGCAGGCGGTCGCCCACCCACAGGTCTTTCTCCAGCAGGCCACTGAGGGTGAGGTTCTCGCCCATGAGGCCGGGCGGCACCTGATCCTGCCAGCCGGCCACCTGGGCCTGGGCCCGCACGGTGCGCCAGAACGGTAGGTGCTCGCTGGGGTAGGCGTAGATCGCCTTGGCAAGGCCGCCGTGCACCGTGGGGTCGGCTTGCTCGTCGCCTTCCAGGCCCAGCGGACCGTAGGCGATGGCACCGCTGCGGGGCTGCTTGGCAATGGCGGTGGCCACCGAGCGGCCGCCCATCAAGCGTTGCTCGACACGGCCGGTGTTGATGCTGAGGATGCGCATGGCCGCGATTGTGGCGCCTGGCCTGGCGGTGGGGTGCGGCGGCGCAACGTCAGGCGCAAGGGCGCGTCCGGGCGCAGCGTGACGTACATGCGCGGCCGGGGCGGAGGCTCACCCGGTACCGTGTGCAGCGTGCAGCGCTGCAGCAACAGGGCCGCCACCAGCGTCATCTCCAGCATGGCGAAGTGCTGGCCGATGCACACCCGCGGCCCTGCGCCGAAGGGCATCCAGGCGCCGCGCGGCAGGGCCGCGTCTTCGACGAGAAAGCGCTCGGGGCGGAAGGCGTGCGGCTCGGCGAACCAGCGCGCATCGCGCTGGATCACCCAGGGCGTGACGCGCAGCAGCGTGCGCGCCGGCACCGTGCGGCTGCCCAGTGCGAAGGGCTTGAGCACACGGCGTGTCATCAGCGCCGCGACCGGTGGGTACAGGCGCATGGCTTCCTTCAGCGTGGCGGCCAGGCGGGGCAGGCGGGGGGCATCGGCCGCAGTCGGTGCGCGCTGGCTCAGCACGGCGTCCACCTCCGCCTGGGCCGAGGCAGCGGCATCGGGGTGGCTGGCCATCAGCCAGCTCCACCACAGCAGGGCCGTGGCGGTGGTCTCGTGGCCGGCCTGGAACATCACCATGCACTGGTCGTGCAGCTCGCCGGTGCTCAAGCCGCTGCCATCTTCGTCCCTCACCGCGAGCAGCATGGCCAGCAAGTCGTCGGCCGGCGCCTCGGCATGGCCCGGCGCGCGGCGCGCGGCGATCTGCCCGTCGACCAGGCCGGTCAGCACCGCCAGGGCCTGGCGCTTGGCGCGCTTGTGCGGCAGGGGCAGCCAGTCGGGCAGCGAGGCGGGCCAGAACATTTCCTGCATGGCCGCCTGCGACAGCACCTGGGTGGCTTCGGCGGCAGCGCGCGCCAGGCCCGGTGCGCGGCTGCTGAACAGGGTGCGCATGATGACGTCCATGGTCAGTGCATTGAACAGACCGTCCACCGCCAGCGTGGCCTCGTGCCCATGGGCCGGTACGGCGGCGTCCAGTGCCTGCTGGGCGGCGTCCACCATCAGGCCGGCATAGCCCTGCACCCGGCGGGGCAGGAAGCCCGGCGCCAGCATGCGACGCTGTCGCCGCCAGGCGTCGCCCTCGGCCACCAGCAAGCCCTGGCCGAAGGCCTGCGAGAACACTTCGACGCCGCGCTCCCAGCGGCCCAGGTGCTCGGCATGCTCCACCAGCGCGGTCCGCACATCGTCGGGGTGGAACAAGTCCCAGCTGCGTTCCCAGCCGATGCGCAGCGCCACCACGTCGCCGTGCGCACGCTGCAGGCCAGTGGTGTAGCCGAGGTAGTCGCGATACATGGCCCGCAACTGCGGCAGGCCCCACCAGGGGCAGGGCGGGCCGGGTGGGCGCTGGGGGTTCATGCGCCGGTCCCTTGTTGCATGCCCCTGGCGATCAGGGCCGCCGCCGCGAGCATGGCCACGCCGCCTTGGTGCCGCCCCCGGGTGGCCACGGCCACCAGCAGGCCGCAGCCCGCCACGCCCAGGGCCATGGCGCCCAGCATGGCCAGCCCGAGCGCAGGGGCGGGCCACTGGGCGGGCGGCGATGCCGCCATCCAGGCGATGGCCGTGGCCTGGCCCAGGCCCAGCAGGGTGGGCAGGTGCCAACTGGCGCGCAGGATCACCTGGTGGTGCCGGCGCACCTGGGCCGGGGGCGCCGTGCGCCAGGGTTGAAAGATGCGTCGCTCGCCCATTGCCGAGTGGGTGACGCCGATCAGGGTCAGTGCCGCAGCAGCGGCCAGCAGCCAGAAGTTCATGGGGCACAGCCTAGGCGTTCGGCCACGGCCTGTCTTGAACAAAAGCGACAGCCCAGGGGCATTGCCGCCGCCGCCGCAGGGGCTCACTACACTGGCCGGCATGGCCCACCTTGCCACGCCGCCGCAGCCCCAGTTGGCCGCGCTCAACCGCGCGCCCGCCCGGCTGTGGCTGCCGCGTCTTGCGCTCAGCCAATGCGTGCGCGCCGTGGTGGCGCGCAGCACCCTGGGTATGGGGCAGCACTGGCCGCCCGAGTGGCACCACAACCACTTCCCGGCGTCGCCGCTGTGCACCGTGAGCTGGTTCTTCGCCGGCCATTCCGAGCTGCTGGAGCCCGGCCGGCGGCCGCAGCGTCTGCCCACGGTGTCGTTCTCTGGGCCTTTCACGCGCCCCACCCACTCGCGCAACACCGCCGAGGGCCACGGCCTGATGCTGATGCTGCTGCCCGACGCCGTGCAAGCGCTGACCGGTATCAACCCTGCGCACTACCTGAACCGCTTCGTGCCGCTGGGCGAAGCCCTGGGCACCGAGTGGCAGGTGCTGGCCGCCTCGGTGCTGGCCGCGCCGGACGACGAGGCACGCGTGGCGCTGATCGAAGACTTCCTTGCACCGCGTTGGCAAACCCTGCGGCCCGGCGCTGATCACCCAGGCTTGCTGCGCATCCAAGACTGGGCCCATGGTCTGGCGATGCGGGCGGCCGCCTCGGGCATGGGCCGCAGCCTGCGGGCGGCCGAGCGCCGCATCAAGGGCTGGACAGGCCTGCCCATGCGCGAGCTGCGCGGGCTGGGGCGTGCCGAGCAGGCCTTCTTCCGCACGCTGGCGGATGGGGACGGCCCAGTGCGCTGGGCCGAGGTGGCCGCCGAAACCGGCTATGCCGACCAGTCCCACCTGTGCCGCGAGACGCGACGGGTCACCGGCTTTCCGCCCGAAGAACTGCGCCGGCGCATTGCCAGCGACGAGCGGTTCTGGATCTATCGAATCTGGACCTGAGCCTGGTGCGCGCGCTTCAGCGGCGCCGCACGATGTGCACGGTCTTGGTTGGCGGTTGCGCGCCTGAGGGGGCATCGCAGCCGTCACAGCCACATCCCGTCGGCCTCGTGGCCGCGCGCCGCACCGCCCGGCTGCGTGACAGCAGCGGCCAGGCCAGCAGCCGACGCGCCAACGGCTGGCGCCAGGCGGCGGGCATCAACACCCAGGCGGCGTAGACCGCGCAGACCCCGACGATGACGGCCACGGCCAGTGCCTGCATGCTCAGCCCCCCCCCAGCGCCAGGGCCACGCGGTAGGTCACAAAGGCCGCCGCATAGGCCAGCACGAAGAGGTAGGCCGTCATCAGCAGCGGGTAGCGCCAGGAGTTGGTCTCGCGCTTGACCGTGGCCAGCGTCGAGATGCATTGCGGCGCGAACACAAACCAGGCCAGCAGCGAATAGGCCGTGGCCAGCGACCACTGTTGGGCAAGCATGGGCGAGAGGGCCTCGGCCACCGCGCCATTGGGCGCCGAGAGCGCGTAGACCGTGCCCAGCGCGCCCACCACAACCTCGCGCGCCGCCATGCCCGGCACCAGGGCGATGCTGATCTGCCAGTTGAAGCCGATGGGGGCGAAGACCACTTCCAGCATCCGGCCCAGCTGACCGGCAAAGCTGTGGGTGATGGCCGCGCCCGTGGCGCCCTCGGGCGGAGCCGGCCAGGTGGAGAGGAACCACAACAGCACGGTGAGCGCAAAGATGATGGTGCCCACCCGGCGCAAGAAGATGCGCGCCCGCTCCCACAGGCCCAGCGCCAAGTTGCGCAGGCCGGGCACGCGGTAGGGTGGCAGCTCCAGCATCAGCGGCTGGTAGCTGCTTTTCATCCAGATGCGCTTGAAGGCCCAGGCCACCGTGCAGGCCGAGAGGACGCCGGCGGTGTAGAGCGCGAACAGCGTCAGGCCGCGCAGGTTGAACAGGCCCACATTGGTGTCGGGCACGAAGGCGCCAATCAGCAGCGCGTACACCGGAAGCCGGGCCGAGCAGGTCATCAGCGGTGCCACCATGATGGTGGCTAGGCGGTCGCGCCAGTGGTTGATGCTGCGCGTGGCCATGATGCCGGGCACCGCGCAGGCAAAGCTGGACAGCAGCGGGATGAACGCCCGGCCTGAAAGACCCACCTTGCCCATCAGCGTGTCGAGCAAGAAGGCGGCGCGCGGCAGGTAGCCGGAATCCTCCAGCGCCAGGATGAAGGCGAACAAGATCAATATCTGCGGCAGGAATACCAGCACGCTGCCGGCGCCGGCGATGGCGCCGTCCACCAGCAGGCTGCGCAGCGGCCCTTCGGCCATGTGCGCTTGCGTCCACTCGCCCAGGCCGGCCATGCTGGACTTGATGAGGTCCATGGGCCACTGGGCCCACGAAAACACGGCCTGGAACACCACGAACAGCAACAGCGCCAGGATCACCACGCCCCACACCGGGTGCATCACCCAAGCGTCCAGGCGGGGGTGAAAGCGCGCGCTGCGTGCGGCGTTGGGTGCGGCGGCGGCCAGGATGCGGCGCACCTCGTGCTGCAAGGCCTCGGCGCTGGGCGTTTCCACGTGCTGGGCGGCGCTGGCCTGGTGCTGGGCCGGCAGGTCGCGCTGCAACTCGGCCATCAGTACGGCGTGGCCATCGTGTTGCACGGCCACGGTCTGCACCACGGGGCAACCCAGCTCGGCGGCCAGGCGCAGCACGTCGATCACCAGGCCGCGTTCTTCGGCCATGTCGGCCATGTTCAGTGCCACCACCATGGGGCGGCCCAGGCGTTTCAACTCCAACACCAGGCGAAGATTCATGCGCAGGTTGGTGGCGTCCACCACCGCCACGATCAGGTCGGGCGCATCCTCGCCAGTGCGCCGGCCTTCGATCACCTCCAGCGTCACCAACTCGTCGGCCGAGGCCGGGTGCAGGCTGTAGGTGCCCGGCAGGTCGATGATGGCCACGCTTTGGCCGTTGGGCAGTTTGGCCTGGCCCACCTTGCGTTCGACGGTGACGCCGGCGTAGTTGGCCACCTTCTGGCGCGCGCCGGTGAGCAGGTTGAACAGCGCGGTCTTGCCGCAGTTCGGGTTACCCACCAGCGCCACGCTGCGCGGCAGTGCGCGCGGCTTGGCCAAGGAAGCGGCGGCATTCACGTTGTATTTTCCGGGACCTTAGGAGGTAGTGACCACTTCCACACAGCGCGCTTCCGAGAGCCGCAGCGCCAGCATGGTTTCACCCACCAGCACCGCCAGCGGCTCGCGGCCGCCAGGCCCGCGGCGCAGCG
>JAGOBT010000190.1 GCA_017999135.1 Burkholderiaceae bacterium | reverse complement strand
GTGTCTGCCGGCGTGGCGGTGGCCGATGCCGGCAGCCGCCTGTCGGGCGACCGGCTCTACGGCCAGGCCGACCAGAGCCTGTACGAGGCCAAGCGCGCCGGCCGCAACCGGGTGGAGGTGTACGGCATCACCGCGGGCGCTTCCGCGGCCTTGCCCTTGACTTGACCAAGTGGACGCCGTGGAACCGGCTTTGCCGGGCCACTGGCGTCGCCCCCTTGAGGGGGAGCGCCGCAGGCGCTACGGGGGTGGGCCAATTTCCTTCAGTAGTTCAGCCCCATCGCTTCGCGCACATCCTTCATCGTCTGGCGCGCGACGGTACGGGCCCGCTCGGTGCCCATCTCGACGATCCAGTGCACCTGTTTGGGGTTGGCCAGGTAGGCCTCGGCACGTTCGCGCCAGGGTTGCTGCTCGCGGATGATCGCGTCGATCACCGGCTGCTTGCAGTCCAGGCAGCCGATGCCGGCGCTGGTGCAGCCCTGCTGCACCCAGGCGCGGGTGTCGGCGTCGGAGTACACCTTGTGGAAGTCCCACACCGGGCACTTCTCGGGCGTGCCGGGGTCGGTGCGGCGGGCGCGAGCCGGGTCGGTCTTCATGCCGCGCACCTTCTGGGTGACGACGGCCGGGTCGTCGCGCATCGCGATCGAGTTGTTGCGGCTCTTGGCCATCTTGTCGCCGTCCAGGCCGGGCAGCTTGCTGGTCTCGGTCAGCAGCACGTCGGGCTCGGTCAGGATGCTCTTGCCGCTGCCCTTCAGGTGGCCCAGCAGCAGCTCGGTCTGGTTCTCGTCCAGCGTGCCGGCGGCCTGCAGCTTGCGCACCAGGGCCTCGCCCTTGGCCAGCGCCTCGGCCAGGCCGTCCTGGCCATAGGCCTTGCGCTGCTTTTCCAGGTAGCGCTGGTCGTCCTTGCCCAGCAGCGCCAGCGCGGCAGCCACCTGGGCGGCGTGGTCGGCGGCGCGGCCGTACAGGTGGTTGAAGCGGCGCGCCACTTCCCGGGTGATCTCGACGTGCGGCGCCTGGTCTTCGCCCACCGGCACATGGCTGGCCTTGTAGATCAGGATGTCGGCCGCCTGCAGCAGCGGGTAGCCCAGGAAGCCATAGGTGGCCAGGTCCTTGTCCTTGAGCTTCTCGATCTGGTCCTTGTAGGTCGGCATGCGCTCCAGCCAGCCCAGCGGCGTGCCCATGGCCAGCAGGGTGAACAGCTCGGCATGCTCGGGCAGGCGGCTCTGGATGAAGATGGTGGCCTTCTCCGGGTCCAGCCCGGCTGCCAGCCAGTCGATCACCATTTCATAGACCGATTTCTCGATCACCGCACGGTCTTCGTAGTGGGTGGTCAGCGCATGCCAGTCGGCCACGAAGTAGAAGCAGTCATGGCTGTCCTGCAGCCGCACCCAGTTCTTGAGCGCGCCGTGGTAGTGGCCGAGGTGCAGCGCGCCGGTGGGGCGCATGCCGGAGAGAACGCGGGGTCGCATGGGATGGTCCTTGGGTCGAGCCACGGATTCTGTCAGACGGGACCCGGCATGAACCGGGCCCGTACACTCCCGCCCCGTCATGCAGCGCATCGTCATCCTGGTCTCCGGCCGCGGCAGCAATGCGCAGGCCATCGTGAACGCTTGTGCGGCCGAGGGCTGGCCGGCGCAGGTGGTGGCGGTGGTGTCCAACCGGCCGGGCGCCGCGGCCTTCGACTTCGCGGCGCAGCAGGGCATCGCCACCGCGCTGGTCGACCACACGCTGCATGCCAGCCGCGATGCCTTCGATGCCGAACTGGCGCGGGTGATCGACGGCTTTCAGCCCGACCTGGTGCTGCTGGCCGGCTTCATGCGCATCCTGACCGACGGCTTCGTGCAGCACTATGCCGGCCGGCTGCTGAACATCCACCCGTCGCTGCTGCCGGCCTTTGCCGGCCTGCACACCCACCGCCGCGCCATCGAGGCCGGCTGCAAGCTGGCGGGCGCCACGGTGCACCTGGTCACGCCCACGCTGGACCACGGCCCCATCGTCGCCCAGGCGGTGGTGCCGGTGCTGGCTGACGACACGCCACAGGCGCTGGCCGACCGCGTGCTGGCCGCCGAGCACCGGTTGTACCCGCTGGCGGTGGGTTGGTGGGTGCGTGGCGAACTGCGGGTGGACGGCGGTGTGGTGCACCACACCAGTGGCGAATCTCAGCTGCTGCTGGCCTGATCGACGCGCGCAAAGCGTGGCTGTTCCACCCCGTCGACCACCACCGTCTCGAAGAACATCGCCCAGGGCCGCACCCACAGCGCGCCTTCGCCGTACAGCGGCCGGTACAGCGCCAGCGGCTCCAGCGTCTCGCTGTGGCGCACGGCGC
Organism: Burkholderiaceae bacterium; assembly: GCA_017999135.1. Lineage (GTDB taxonomy): Bacteria > Pseudomonadota > Gammaproteobacteria > Burkholderiales > Burkholderiaceae_C > Pseudaquabacterium. The sequence continues at coordinate 4,204 of JAGOBT010000190.1, read as the reverse complement.
CGACCAGCTCGTACAGGTTGCCCTTGTAGTGGCGGTAGCGGCCGGTGGGCACGGCGGGCAGGGGCGGCAGGTCGTCGGTGGACATGGCAGGGATAATCCTCGGATGCATCCTACCGCCCTGCTGGACCTGGCCACCGAACTGCTGCGTGCGGTTCTCAAGCTCGACGCCCCGGCCGACAGCATCGTCTCGGCCTTCTTCAAGCGCCACCGCAGCCTGGGCCCGCGTGAGCGCCATGCCCTGGCGGAAACCGCCTACACCGTGCTGCGCCGCCGCCCGCTGCTGCAGCACCTGGCGCAGAGCGGCACCGGCGCGCTGGAACGCCGGCTGGCCATCCTGGCCTGGTCGGGCGACGCCAACCTGCTGAAAGGCGCGCTGGGCAGCAACGAAGCCCAGTGGCGCCAGCAGGTCAAGGCCATCGACCCGGCCGGCTTCTCCGACAAGTTCCGCCACAACCTGCCCGACTGGCTGGCGTCGGCCCTGCGCAGCCAACTGGGCGACGACGCCTTCTGGCCGCTGGTGGCCGCGCTGGACGAACCCGCGCCGCTGGACTTGCGGGTCAACGTGCTCAAGGCCAAGCGCGACGAACTGCTGTCGGTGCTGAACCAGGCCGGCCTGCGCGCCGCGCCCACGCCGTTCTCGCCCTGGGGCATCCGCGTGCCGGGCAAGCCGGCACTGCAGAAGTTCGACGCCTTCGTGCGCGGCGACATCGAGGTGCAGGACGAAGGCAGCCAGCTGCTGGCCCTTTTGGTGGACGCCAAGCGCGGCGAGATGGTGGTTGACTTCTGCGCCGGTGCCGGCGGCAAGACCCTGGCGCTGGGCGCGGCCATGCGCTCCACCGGCCGGCTGTATGCCTTCGACGTCAACGGCCACCGGCTCGACGCGCTGAAGCCGCGCATGGCGCGCAGCGGCTTGAGCAACGTGCACCCGGCGCAGATCGCCCACGAGCGCGACGACCGCATCAAGCGCCTGGCCGGCAAGATCGACCGGGTGCTGGTGGATGCGCCGTGCTCTGGCCTGGGCACGCTGCGCCGCAACCCCGATCTGAAATGGCGCCAGAGCCCGCAGGCGGTGGCCGAGCTGACGGTCAAGCAGACCGCCATCCTCGACAGCGCGCAGCGGCTGGTGAAGTCGGGCGGGCGACTGGTGTACGCCACCTGCAGCCTGCTGCGTGACGAGAACGAGGCCATCGCCGAAGCTTTCGGCGCGGCGCACCCGGATTTCATCCCCGTGCCGGCCGACGAGGCTCTGGCCGCGGCGCACGTCGACCGCGCTGCCGAACTGGTGGAGAACGGCTACCTGCGGCTGTGGCCCAACCGGCATGCCACCGACGGCTTCTTCGCTGCGGTCTGGCAGCGCCGTTGAGCCGGCGGGGCTTGATCCTGCGCAAACCCCGCGCATTGCTGCGGTGCACATCGGCCCCATCTGGGGAACTGTGCGGTTCCAGCGACGCACAATCCGCATGGGGCTGCCGCTGGGGCGCCTCTACAATCAAGAACCTGCCTGCTCCTTGGCAGACGAGGCTTTTTCATGACTGAATTTTCTACCGTGTGGCTGGCGCTGGTCGACTGGCTGGCCAACGGCCTGTGGGCCGAAGCCACCTGGTGGCAGGTGTTGCTGGTGACCCTGGCGATGACGCACATCACCATCTGCGCGGTCACCATCTTCCTGCACCGCGCCCAGGCGCACCGTGCGCTGGACCTCCACGCGATCCCGTCGCACTTCTTCCGCTTCTGGCTGTGGCTGACCACCGGCATGGTGACGAAGGAATTCGTCGCGGTGCACCGCAAGCACCACGCCAAGTGCGAGACCGAAGAAGACCCACACAGCCCGCAGACCCGCGGCATCAAGGCCCTGCTGCTGACCGGCGTGGAGTTGTACCGCGCTGAAAGCAAGGTGGCCGAGACCATCACCAAGTACGGCAAGGGCACGCCCGACGACTGGATCGAGCGCAACCTGTACACCCGCTACAGCTGGCAGGGTGTGGGCCTGATGCTGATCCTGGACCTGGCCATCTTCGGCGCCATCGGCCTGACGGTGTGGGCGGTGCAGATGCTGTGGATCCCGGTGATGGCCACCGGCATCATCAACGGCATCGGGCACTGGTGGGGCTACCGCAACTTCGAGGCGGCCGATGCATCGACCAACGTGTCGCCCTGGGGCATCCTGATTGGCGGCGAAGAGCTGCACAACAACCACCACACCTACCCCACCTCGGCCAAGTTCTCGGTCAAGCCCTTCGAGTTCGACATCGGCTGGGTCTACATCCGCGGCATGGAGCTGGTGGGCCTGGCCAAGCCGCGCAAGACCGTGCCGCAATTGAAGCTGGGCGAGATCAAGCCGCAGGCCGATGCCAAGACGCTGGAGGCGATCATCGCCAACCGCTACGAGGTGATGGCCAAGTACGCCCAGGAACTGCGCGCCGCCTGCGCTGCCGAGCTGGAGCAGGTCAAGCAGCAGGGCGCTGCGGCACGCCTGGCCGACCTGCAACTGGCCAAGCGCTGGCTGCACCGCGATGCCGAGAAGATCCCCAGCGCGGTGCTGCCGCAGTTGGCCAATGCGGTGAACAGCAGCCCGCAACTCGCCAAGCTGGTGGCGATGCGCGAGGAACTGCGCCAGCTCTGGACCCGTACCAATGTGTCGGCCGAGCAACTGGTGGTCGACTTGCAGCAGTGGTGCAAGCGGGCTGAGAGCAGCGGCATCGACGCATTGGCCGAGTTCTCGATGAAGCTGCGCGCCGCACGCGCCTAGCTGGGCCCCACCTGATGCGCCTGGCGGCGCCTCCCCCTCAGGGGGCACCGCCGATGGCCCGGCGGAGCCGGTTCCATGGCGGTCACTGGACGGCATGCACCAACGGGCCTTCGGGCCCGTTTTGCATGGTTGGCCGAAATGAAGCCGCAGACAGCAAAAAGCCCGCCGAAGCGGGCTTTTGATGTTCAGGCCAACCGCTGAATCACTTCAGCTTGATTTCCTTGAACAGGACGTGCTTGCGTGCCTTCGGGTCGAACTTCATGAATTCGAGCTTCTCGGGCGTGGTCTTCTTGTTCTTGTTGGTGGTGTAGAAGAAGCCGGTTCCTGCGGTGGATTCCAGCTTGATCTTTTCGCGTCCGCCTTTGGCTGCCATGGTGTGCTCCGGGTGTGCGGTTGATTACAGCGCGTTCTTGGCGCGTAGGTCGGCCACGACCTGGTCGATGCCGACCTTGTCGATCAGGCGCAGGGCGGCGTTGGTGATGCGCAGGCGCACCCAACGATTCTCGCTCTCGACCCAGAAGCGGCGGTATTGCAGGTTGGGCAACCAGCGACGCTTGGTCTTGTTGTTGGCGTGGGAGACATTGTTTCCCACCATCGGGCGCTTGCCCGTGACTTGACAGACGCGTGCCATGACGCTTCTCCAGAACTTGACTGTTGCAGGCACGGCAGCCAGCGCAAGGTTGCCGGGAATGGCTGGTGCAGCATCTGCTGCACCCCTTGATGGCTGCCTTTGATCTGGCCCGGGCGCTTCAATGAGCGCCCAGACCTTGCTTTTCGGCAAAGACCATGATTATAGCCAGAAAACTGGCTGCGCTGGCAGCGCTCAGGCCTGCTGCTCCAGGAAACGCTGCGCATCCAGCGCCGCCATGCAGCCGGTGCCGGCCGAGGTGATGGCCTGGCGGTAGACATGGTCCTGCACGTCGCCGGCAGCAAACACGCCTGGCACGCTGGTCATGGTGGCGAAGCCGTTCAGCCCGGTGCGGGTGACGATGTAGCCGTCCTTCATCTCCAGCTGCCCCTTGAAGATGTCGGTGTTGGGCTGGTGGCCGATGGCGATGAAGCAGCCCTTCAGGCTCAGGTCTTCGGTGGTGCCGGTGTTCACGTTCTTCAGGCGCACGCCGGTCACGCCGCTGTGGTCGCCCAGCACCTCGTCGAGGGTGTGGAACAGGTGCAGCTGGATGCGGCCGGCCGCCACCTTCTCGTGCACCTTGTCGATCATGATGGCCTCGGCGCGGAACTTGTCGCGCCGGTGCACCAGGTGCACCTTGCTGGCGATGTTGCTGAGGTACAGCGCTTCTTCGACCGCCGTGTTGCCGCCGCCGACCACCGCCACTTCGTCGCCGCGGTAGAAGAAGCCGTCGCAGGTGGCGCAGCCGCTGACGCCGCGGCCCATGAAGGCCGATTCCGACGGCAGCCCCAGGTACTTGGCCGACGCGCCGGTGGCGATCACCAGGC
>JAGOBT010000189.1 GCA_017999135.1 Burkholderiaceae bacterium | reverse complement strand
CCGGTCAGCATCAGGTACAGCAGCACGCCCAGGCTGTAGATGTCGGTGGCCGTGCCCACCGGCTCGCCGCGCACCTGCTCGGGGCTGGCGTAGTGCGGCGTGTACGGCCGCTCGCCGGCCACCGTGGTGTGGCCGTCACTGCCCTCCAGCGGGTCGAGTGCCTTGGCGATGCCGAAGTCCAGCAGCTTGACCTGCCCCTCGCCGGTGACCAGCACGTTGCTGGGCTTGAGATCCCGGTGCACCAGCAGCGCCCGGTGCGCATGCGCCACCGCGTCGGCCAGTTGCAGGAACAGCGCCAGCCGCTGCGCCACCGGCAGGCCGGCGCAGGCCACATCGATCGGCCGGCCGGCCACCGCCTCCATCACGATGTAGGGCAGGCCGTCGGCGGTGCGCCCGGCGTCCAGCAGGTGGGCAATGTGCGGGTGGTTCAGCCGCGCCAGCGCGCGCTGCTCCAGCGCAAAGCGTTCCAGCACGCGCTGCGAGTCCATGCCCGCGCGCAGCACCTTGATGGCCGCGCGGCCGTCGTAGGCGCCGTCGTCGCGCTGCGCGGCCCACACCTCGCCCATGCCGCCGCGGCCCAGCAGGCCGCTGATGCGCCACGGGCCCAGGCGCTGGCCGCTGCGGTCGGCCTCGGCCGGTGGCGCGGCCTGCACCGCCGCTGCCGGCGTGGCCAGGAAGCCGTCGCCCGCCACCGCGGTGCGCGCCGCATCGGCATGCGCCAGCAGCGAGCGCACCTCTTGCTGGGTGGCCGCGCTGGCGCCGCTGGCAGCCAGCGCCGCCTCGCGTGCGGCGGGCGCCAGGTCGGCCAGCTGGTGAAACAGGGCACGCACGGCCGCCCAGTCGGGGCTGGCTGGGAGGCTGGCTGGGGGGCCGTTGGAGGGGCCGTTGGAGGGCCCGGTGGGCTGGGAGGGAGGCGGCGCCATGGGGATCACGCCATTGTCGGCACGCGTCCGCGGCAGCTGGCCCCCGGGATGTGGTGTCGGCACCCCGCCACCACGCGGTGGCGTGACGGCCCGCACGGTCGGCGCGGGGCGGCGGCGGCACAATCCGGCGTCCGTCGTTGTGAGAACTTCCGTGTGAGCGCCAGCCGAAGTGTTCGATCAGGGCCAGGTCACGCAGTGGCTCAGCGCCCTCGACGGCCTGCAGCCGCAGGCCGCCAACCGCCTGTTCGAGCTGCTCTACGACGACCTGCGCCGCCTGGCGCGCAGCCACATGCGCCGCGAGGACAGCGGCCACACGCTGAGCGCGACGGCGCTGGCGCACGAGGCCTGGTTCCGCATGGCCGAGCAGACGCGCACGCACTGGAAGAACCGCAGCCACTTCCTGGCGGTGGCCTCGACGATGATGCGCCGCATCCTGGTGAACCATGCGCTGGCGCACCGCGCGGCCAAGCGCGACGCCGAGCTGGTGCCGGTCACGCTGTCGGGCCTGGACGCCCTGGGCGCCCCGCCCGACCGCGACCTGGTGGCGGTGCACGAGGCGCTGCTGGCCTTCGAGGCGGTGGACCCGCGCGCGGCCAAGGTGGTGGAACTGCGCTTCTTCGGCGGGCTGGAAAACGAGGAGATCGCCCAGGCGCTGGGGCTGTCGCTGGCCACCGTCAAGCGCGACTGGACGCTGGCACGCGCCTGGCTGCACCGCGAACTGGCCGCCGGCTGAGCCCCGGCGCTGCCGTTCAGCCGTCGATCAGCAGTGCCAGCCGGTCGACCAGGACCACCAGCTGGCGGTTGAGCAGGGCCGCCTGGGCCGCCAGCGCGGGGGGGCTGGCGGGCACGCGCAGTGCGTCTTCAAACGGCGCCAGGGCCGGCAGCAGGCGCAGTGCGCCCAGCGTGCCTGCGGCACCGCGCAGGCTGTGGCAGGCAGCACGCCAGGCAGGCAACGGGTCGGGCTGGCCTGGCGCCACAAGCGCCGGCAAGCCCTGGCGATGGCTGGCCACGAAGCGCGCCAGCACCCGGGCCAGCAGATCGGTGTTGCCGCCCAGGTCGCGCAACGCCGACGCCACGTCGAACCCATCGACCGCAGCCAGGCGCTCGGCCAGCGACGGCGCAGGCGCGGCGGCCGGCGCGGGCAGCCAGCGCAGCAGCGCCGCATACAGCTTGTCGGGGTCGACCGGCTTGGCCACGTGGTCGTTCATGCCGGCCGCCAGGCAGGCGTTGCGGTCGTCGTGGAAGGCATTGGCCGTCATCGCCAGGATCGGCAGCGCCGGCCCGCTGCGCCCTCCCTGCGCGGCACGGATGCGCCGGGTGGCCTCCAGCCCGTCGATGCCGGGCATCTGCACGTCCATCAGCACCAGATCGTAGGGCGCGAGCGCCACCATCGCCAGGGCGCGCTCGCCATCGTCGGCGGTGTCGACCTGCAGGCCCACGGCCTCCAGCAAGGCCAGGCCGACCTCGCGGTTGACGGGGTTGTCTTCCACCAGCAGCACGTGCCGGCCGGCATGCAGCGCCCGCAGCTGCTGCTCGGCAGCGCTGCCCGCCGGCGCCGGCGCCGAAGCAGGGGGCGCGCCGGCCTGCGCAGCGCGCTGCAACCAGGCGGTGAACCAGAAACGGCTGCCCACGCCGGGCGTGCTGTCGACCCCCACGCTGCCGCCCATGGTCTCGGCGATGTGGCGGGTGAGCGCCAGGCCCAGCCCGGTGCCGCCATGGCGCCGGGTGGCGCTGTTGTCGGCCTGGACGAAGGCCTGGAACAGCTGGCCCTGCTGGGCCGGGTCGATGCCGGGGCCGGTGTCCTGCACCTCGAAGCGCAGCATCACCCGGCCGGCGTCGGCGTCCACCTCGCGCACCAGCAGCCGCACCCAGCCACGCTCGGTGAAGCGCACCGCATTGCCCAGCAGGTTGATCAGCGACTGCGTCAGCCGCACCGCGTCGCCGCACAGCCGGCGCGGTGCGTCGCCGCAGTCGTGCTGCAGGTCCAGGCCCTTCTCGCGCGCCTCGGTGCCCACCAGTTCCACGGCGCGGCCGAGCACCTCGTCGAGGTCGAAGTCGACCATCTGCAGCGCCATCTTGCCGGCACTGATCTTGGACAGGTCGAGGATGTCGTTGATCACCTGCAGCAGGTGGCGCGCGGCGTGGTCCACCTTACCCAGCCGTTCACGCTGCAGGCCGTCGCCGGCGTCGCGCGCCATCAGGTGGGTCAGGCCCAGGATGGCGTTCATCGGCGTGCGGATCTCGTGGCTCATGTTGGCCAGGAAGGCGCTCTTGGCCTGGGTGGCATCGTCGGCGCGGGCGGCGCGCTCGGCCAGTTCATCGTTCAGCGTCGACAGCTGCAGCTCGGCCTGCTTGAGCTCGGTGACGTCGGACACCACCATGTTGAAGCCGCGCACCTGGCCATCGGCCAGATCAGGGATGTAGGCGGCCAGCGTGTGGCGCAGCGCACCGTCGGCCCGGCGCAGCGTGCACTGGAAGTGCTGCGGCCGCCCGGCCAGCACGGCGTCGATGTGATCACGCTGCTGGGCATAAGCGGCCTCGCCCAGCAGGGTGCGCAGCGGCAGGCCGGGCATCGCTTCGGGCGCGCGGCCGAACCAGGCCAGGTGGGCCGCATTGGCAAACCGGCAGCGCTGGTCGGCACCCCAGTAGCCGACGATGCCGGGCACGGTGTCGGCCACGGTGCGCAGCAGGTTCTGCTGCTCGGCCAGGCTGGCGTTGGACGCCTCCAGCTGGCGGGTGCGCTCGGCCACCATGGCTTCCAGCCGGTCGCGGTGGCGCGCCAGCTCGTCCATCAGGCGCTGGCGCTGGGTGATGTCGGTGAACGAGGTGACCACCGCCAGCAGCGCGCCAGTGCCAGGCGCCAGCACCGGCTGGGCGCTGACCTCGAACCAGCGCTGCTCCCCGTCGGCCGCCACGCACTGCAGCCGCACATGCTGCTGGGCCGGCCCGCCGGCCAGCACGCGGCCGGTGGGCGTGTCGGCGGCCGGCATGGGCCGTCCGTCGGGCCAGCGCGTGGCGCCGCCGGGCTGGCAGGGGCTGAAGTCGCGCCAGTCATGGCCGGGCCGGCCGGCCATGCGCTCGGCGGCGGCATTGCACAGCAGCAGCCCGCCCCGCGGGTCGTGCACCAGGATGCCTTCGCTCAGCACCGACACCACCGCGCCGTAATGCGCCTCGCGCTCGGCCAGCGCGCGCCGCTGCTGCATCTGCTCGGTGATGTCGTTGAACACCGCCACCAGCCGGTCGCCCGCCAGCCGGGTGACGGTGAGCGACAGCGTCAGCGGCTTGGCGCGGCTGCGCGGCGGCGGCGTGATCTCGAGCTGACGGCCGTCGACCACGGTGCCGGCCGGACGGCTGGCGACGTCGGCGCGCAGGTCCGGCACGGCCGTCTGCAGCGCGTCATACAGGTTGTCCAGCCGGGCCTCGGGGGCCAGTGGCAGCAGGAAGCGGGCCGCTGCCGCATTGATGGTCTCGATGCTGCCGTCCAGCGCCGCGTGCACCAGCCCCACCGGCACGGCGTACAGGAAGCTCAGCAGGTGGCCGTGCTCGGCTGCGATGTCGCCCATGGCCTGCCCGGGGCCGGTCACGGCCGGCGCTGCACCAGCACGAAACGCAGCGCCCGCCCAGGCGCGGCCAGCAGGCGCAGCACCACCGGCGCGGGGCGCATGCGCAGCGTGAAGACGTATGGAAGCTGCGCATCGAGCACCGTGCCGTCGGCCAGAGCGTCTTCGAAGCGCTGGGCCACCAGGTAGTTGTTCATGCACTGTGCCACCTCGCCGAACAGCGGCCGGCCCATCACCTCGGCCAGGGCCAGGCCGGAGCCGACCGACTCGGTGCGGTTGTAGCGCTGCACCACGGCCTCGGCGTCGAGGCCGAAGCCGATGACGCCGTAGTCCAGCGTGTCGAGCGCCGCGGGGTCGGCCCGGCACAGCTGGTCCAGTGCGTCCGCATCATCGAACCTTGGGGACATGGTCGTGCTCATCGTGCCCTGCGCCTGCTGCGCATCCTCCTGCCGAAATTATCATCTGGCGGTGCTGGATGGTGCGCTGGGCGCGTCGCCGCGGGCTGACGCCGAAGCCGGCAGCGGGTCGAGCAGGCCGCGCTCCAGGCGCTCGACCTTGGGCGCATCCCAGTGGCCGGTGACACGGAATTCACGCGCGCTGGCCTGGCGCAGCGGCTCGCGCAGCAGCCACTGGCCGATGAACGCGCCCAGGCCCACCGCCGGGTTCACCGCCGCATAGGCCAGGCTGGCGCTGCCGGCGTTCAGCTCGGGCACCACCACCACATGCAGGTCCTGCGTCTCGCGGCCGATGTCGGCGGTGCCGGCCATGGCCACCAGGGCCTGCAGGCCACGCAGGCGCAGGTTCTCGGTGCTGGCCACGCCGCGGGTGATCAGCACGCTGGCGGTGGCCGCATCGAAGGCGAAGCCCTGCTGGAACACGTCACGGAAGTCGAGCAGCAGCCGGCGCGGCAGCGCCTGCAGGCTCATCACGCCCAGCAGCCGGGCAGCGCCCGGGTCCATCTGCAGGAACTGGCCACCCTGCATGTCCAGCGCCAGCCGCCCGCCCAGCGACGGCAGGTCGAAGGCCAGCGGCGAGCCGTCCCAGCCCAGCGTGCCGGCCAGCGTGCCGGTGGTGCCGCGCAGCACCTTGCCGAAGCCCAGCCGCTCGAGCAGCGCGCCGCCATTGGCCACGTCCAGCTCGAACACCAGCACCATGCGCCGCCGCGCCTGGCCCGGCACGGCTTCCCAGCGGCCGTCGGCGTTGAGGGTGGCATCGGCGTTCTTCAGCCGCAACCGGGTCAGCTGCCATTCGCTGCGGCCGGCCGGGTCGTTGGGCGCCGGGCGGTTGGCGGCCTGCAGCGCCAGCGCACCGAGCTTGCGGCCTCGCAGTTCGAAATCGGCCACCTCGATGTCCAACGCCGGCAGCACGGGGCCGGCCTGGTCGGCGAGCCGGGCCACGGCGTCGGCGGCGGCCGGGCCGGCCACCTCGTCGGGCAGGCTCAGGCGCGACAGCTGGGCCCGCAGCCGGCCCGGCGCACCGGCAGTGCGGGCTTCGCGGTAGTCGAGCGTGCCGGTGGCCTGGTCGGCCTGGAGCTGGGCGCGCCAGGCGTCGCCGGCATCGGCGGCCGCGCTGGCCTGGCGCTGCAGCTCGAGCGCCACGCCGCTCAGGCGGCGGCCACCGATCAGGAGCTCGGGCGTGGTCAGCTGCACGGCGTGTGGCAGCCAGGCGCTGTCGTCGGCAGGCGCCGCGGCGTTGGCCACGGCCGCCGGCATGGCGGCGGGCGCCGGGCGTGCCGCGCCACTGGCGGCACCACCAGCGGCACCACCGGCTGCACCACTGGCGGTACCACTGGCGGTACCACTGGCGGTACCACCCAGTGCGGCGCGCCACGCATCCACGTCCAGCCGCGCCAGCGCCAGCACCGCACGGCCGCCCGGCACTGGCTCGGGCAAGGGCGCATCCCAGGCCCAGGCGCTGCGCAGCGGCCGCTGGCTGGTCGGCCCCGATTCCACCAGCACCTGGCCGCGCAGCGGGCCCAGTTCCAGGCGCAGCCAGTCGCGGGGCAGGGCCGTGGCGGTGGTGCGCGCCTCGGGCGTGCTGCTGGCACGCAG
>JAGOBT010000188.1 GCA_017999135.1 Burkholderiaceae bacterium | reverse complement strand
AAAGGCGCGCTCGCGCGCCAGGGCTGGATGGCGGACCTGCTGCGTCCGCCGATGCTGCCGGCCGCAGTCGTCAACGTGGACGCGCTGCTGGCCGCCGCCGACTGCCTCTAGCCGCCCGTGACCGGCGGGAAGAAGGCCACCTCGGCGCCTGCCGGCACCGGCGTGGCCTCGTCGGCCATCACCTGGTTCAGCGCGCAGCGCAGGGCGCGGCCGCGGGCCAGGGCGTCGGCATGCGCGCCGCCGCGGGCGATCAGCGCATCACGCAGCTGGCCCAGGGTGCTGCCGGCAGCGATGGTGACGGCTTCGGACGCGCCCAGCGCCTCGCGCAGCGAGGCGAAGTAGCGCACGGTGATGGTGTGCCCGGCCATGGTGGTCAGGCCCCGATCAGCGCCGACAGCGGCAGCAACCGCACGGTGTCGCCACGCCGCACCACCTGGCCCGACGGCAGGTCGATCAGGCCGTCGGCCCACACCGCCGACGTGAGCACGCCCGAGCTCTGGTTGGGGAACAGTTCCACGCCCCCTTGGGCATTGAAGCGGGCGCGCAGGAACTCGCGCCGCTTGTCGGGTTGGGGCCAGTCGAAATCAGCCCGCACCGGCACGCCGGCCGGCATGGCGGTGGTGCAGCCTTGCAGCGCCCGCAGCACCGGTGCCACCGCCAGCAGGAAGGTGACGAAGCTGCTGACCGGGTTGCCGGGCAGGCCCATGAACAGCGCCTCAGTCTCGCCACCATCACGCCGCACCGCGCCAAAGGCCAGCGGCTTGCCCGGCTTCATCGCCACCTGCCAGGCTTCCAGCCAGCCCTCGGCCTTGACAGCCGGCTTGATGTGGTCTTCTTCGCCCACCGACACGCCGCCGCTGGTCAGGATCAGGTCGTTGCCGGCAGCCGCCGTGCGCAGCGCCTCACGCGTGGCGTCCAGCCGGTCGGGAACGATGCCGAGATCCGCCACTTCGCAGCCCGCCGCCAGCAGCAGGCCGCGCAGGGTGAAGCGGTTGCTGTTGTAGATGGCGCCGGGCTTCAGCGATTCACCGGGCATCACCAGTTCATCGCCGGTGGAGAACAGCGCCACCCGGGGCTTGCGCCGCACGGTGAGGCGCGACGCGCCCACGCTGGCGGCCAGGCCCATGGCTTGCGGCGTGATGCGGGTGCCGGGTGTCAGCACCTCGGCGCCCAGCAGCACGTCCTCGCCACGGCGGCGCACCCACTGGCCGGGTTGGGGCACGGCATCGATGCGCACGCTGCCCAGGCCATCGCCTGGCACGGCGCTGCACTGCTCCTGCATCACCACCGCATCGGCACCGGCCGGCACCTGGGCGCCGGTGAAGATGCGCACCGCCGTGCCCGGCTGCAGCGGCTGGCCCACCACGCCGGCCGGCAAACGCTGGCTGACCGGCAGCACCGTGCCTGTCGCCGGCACGTCGGCCGCGCGCATCGCATAGCCGTCCATCGACGTGTTGTCGGCGGGCGGCACGTCCAGCGCCGACACCACGCTGCGGGCCAGCACCCGGCCCAGGCTGTCGAAGGTGTCGACCTTTTCCACCTCGGGCAGCACCCGGTCGTGGGCGACGGCCAGCAGGCGCTGCAGCACCTCGTCCAGGCTCAGCATCGTGGGGCGTTGCGGGTCAGCCATGGTGATCGGTCAGGCGCCGGGTGGCGCGTAGTGGTAGCGGGTGGCAGTGTCGAGCAGCAGCGACACCAGCGCCGCCGGCGTGGACAAGGCCAGCACCGGACGCGCCGTGGGCACCGGCAGGGCTGCCGGGTCGTCGGTGGCCACGGCGGTCACGAAGGGATCGTCGGGGTACAGCGGCGGCTGGCCCAGCGCGGCACGCCAGACCTCGATCTTGGGCAGGTCGGCATGCTTCCAGCCTTCGATCAACACCCAGTCGGCCGGTGACAGCTCGCCAATCAGCTGGTGCACCGACGGCAAGCCGTCCATGTCGAACTCACGCAGCAGCGCCAGCCGCTGCGACGAGGCCACCAGCACCTCGGTGGCGCCGGCGCTGCGGTGGCGGTGGCTGTCCTTGCCGGGGCGGTCGATGTCGAAATGCTGGTGGGCATGCTTGACCACCGACACCCGCAGCCCGTGCGCGCGCAGGCCGGCGATGACACCCTCGATCAGCGTGGTCTTGCCCACACCGGACGGACCACAGAACCCCACGACGTGCATGGCAGTCAATCGGCGACGTGCTGTTCGATGTAGGCCTTCACCCGGGCCGCGTCCACCGGCAGCGTGGTGAAGCGCTTGGGCAGAGCCTCGATGCCGTCCAGCCCGGCCGGGCGCAGCGGCGGGCGGCCCAGTGCTTCTTCGATGGTGGCGGCAAACTTGGCCGGCAGCGCCGTCTCCAGCACCAGCATCGGCACGCCGGGCTGCAGGTGCTCGCGCGCCACCTTCAGGCCGTCGGCGGTGTGGGTGTCGACCATGTCCTGGTGGTCAGCCCAGCATTGGCGGATGGTGGCCAGGCGGTCGGCATGGGTGCTGCGGCCGGAGACGAAGCCGAAGCAAGCGATGCGGGCGGTGTCGTCGGCATCGAGCTGGAAGCCGCCGTCCTGGGCGATGGACGGGCCGAACAGCCGTGCCACGCGGGCGCCATCGCGGCCCAGCAGATCGAAGACGAAGCGCTCGAAGTTGCTGGCCTTGCTGATGTCCATGCTGGGGCTGCTGGTCTCGTGCGTCTCGGCACTGGCGCGCACCCGGTAGCGGCCGGTGCGGAAGAACTCGTCGAGCACGTCGTTCTCGTTGGTGGCCACCACCAGCTGGTGGATCGGCAGGCCCATCATGCGCGCCACATGGCCGGCGCACACATTCCCGAAGTTGCCCGACGGCACCGCGAAGCTGACCTTCTGGCTGTTGGCCGCCGCCGCCGCCGGGCCGCCCCAAGGCGGCGCGCTCCCCTCGGGGGACAGGCCGGCGGAGCCGGCCTCAGGGGCACCAGATGTCACCTGGAAGTACCCGGCGAAGTAGTACACCACCTGGGCCAGCAGGCGCGCCCAGTTGATCGAGTTGACCGTGCCGATCTTGTGCGCGCGCTTGAAGGCCAGGTCGTTGCTGACGGCCTTGACGATGTCCTGGCAGTCGTCGAACACGCCCTCGATGGTGATGTTGTGGATGTTGGCGTCTTGCAGGCTGAACATCTGCGCCTGCTGGAACGGGCTCATCCGGCCGTGGGGCGACAGCATGAAGACGCGCACGCCCTGCTTGCCGCGCATCGCGTACTCGGCCGCGCTGCCGGTGTCGCCGCTTGTGGCGCCCAGGATGTTCAGGGCTTCACCGCGGCGGGCCAGCTCGTACTCGAACAGGTTGCCCAGCAGCTGCATCGCCATGTCCTTGAAGGCCAGCGTCGGGCCGTTGGACAGGGCTTCGATGTGCAGGTCGCCGGCAAGCTTGCGCACCGGCACGATGGCGTCGGTGCCGTAGACATCCTTCGTGTAGGTCTTGTGCACCAGCGCCTTCAGGTCGGCGGCGGGGATGTCGTCGATGTACAGCGACAGGATGGCGAAGGCCAGGTCGGCATAGCCGCCGGGCTGGCCGTTGCCATACAGGCCGCGCCAGCGGGTCAGCGTGGCGTCGTCGATCTTGGGGTAGTGCGTGGGCAGGTACAGACCGCCATCTGGCGCCAGGCCCTCCAACAGGATTTCGCAGAACTTGCGTTCGGTCTGGTCGCCGCGGGTGCTGATGTACTTCACGACAGCTCTTCCTTGCGGATGTTGACGATCGGCGCCAGCACCGTCGGCAGGGCCTGCATCTGGGCCAGTGCGGCGCGCATGCGGCCTTCGGCCGTGTCGTGGGTCAGGATGATCAGGTCGGTCTGCTTCTCGCCCTCGGCCGATTCACGCTGCAGCACCGCGTCGATCGAGATGTCGTGCTCGGCCAGGATGGTGGTGATGCGGCTGAGCACGCCGGTCTGGTCGGCCACCTGCAGGCGCAGGTAGAACGCCGTGATCACGTCGCTGATCGGCAGGATGGGCGTGGCCGCCGTGGCATCTGGCTGGAAGGCCAGGTGCGGCACGCGGTGGTCGGGGTCGGCGGTGTGCAGGCGGGTGATGTCGACCAGGTCGGCCACCACGGCGCTGGCGGTGGGCTCGCTGCCGGCGCCCTTGCCGTAGTACAGCGTCGTGCCCACGGCATCGCCCTGCACCACCACCGCGTTCATCGCGCCTTCCACGTTGGCAATCAGCCGCTTGGCCGGCACCAGGGTGGGGTGCACACGCAGCTCGATGCCCCCCTGGCCATCATTCGCGTCGTCGCGCCGCTTGGTGATGCCCAGCAGCTTGATGCGGTAGCCCAGCTGCTCGGCATAACGGATGTCGGCCGCCTGCAGCCTGGTGATGCCCTCCACATGCGCCTGGCCGAACTGCACCGGCGTGCCGAAGGCGATGGCGCTCATGATGCTGGCCTTGTGCGCGGCGTCCACGCCTTCGATGTCGAAGGTGGGGTCGGCCTCGGCATAGCCCAGGCGCTGGGCTTCCTTCAGCACCACGCCGAAGTCCAGACCCTTGTCGCGCATCTCCGACAGGATGAAGTTGGTGGTGCCGTTGATGATGCCGGCGATCCACTCGATGCGGTTGGCCGTCAGCCCCTCGCGCAGCGCCTTGATGATCGGGATGCCACCGGCCACCGCCGCCTCGAAGCCGACCATCACGCCCTTGGCACGCGCCGCGGCAAAGATCTCGGTGCCGTGCACCGCCAGCAGCGCCTTGTTGGCCGTGACCACATGCTTGCCGGCGGCAATGGCTTCCATCACCAGGGTCTTGGCGATGCCGTAGCCGCCGATCAGCTCGATGACGATGTCGATGTCGGGGTTGGCAATGACGGCGCGGCCGTTGGCCACCACCTGCACGTCGGGGCCGACGATGCTGCGGGCGCGCTCGGTGTCCAGGTCGGCCACCATGGTGATCTGGATGCCGCGGCCGGCGCGGCGGCGGATCTCTGCCTGGTTGCGGGCCAGCACCTGGAAGGTGCCGCTGCCGACGGTGCCGATGCCGAGCAGGCCGACCTGGATGGGTTGCATGGACGTGTCTTTCTTCAAGTTCAAAGCGAATGCCGGCGGCGGTAGTGCGACAGGAACTGGTCGATGCGGCCGATGGCCTCCGCCAGGTCGTCGGAATTGGGCAGGAACACCAGGCGGAAGTGGTCGGGCGCGGCCCAGTTGAATCCCGTGCCCTGCACGATCAGCACCTTCTGCTCGGCCAGCAGTTCATAGGCGAACTGCTGGTCGTCGGCGATCGGGTACATCTTCGGGTCCAGCCGCGGAAACATGTACAGCGCGGCCTTGGGCTTGACCACGCTGACACCCGGGATCTGCGTCAGCAGGTTGTAGGCCAGATCGCGCTGGCGGCACAGCCGGCCGGTGGGCGCCACCAGGTCCTTGATGCTCTGGTAGCCGCCCAGCGCCGTCTGGATGGCCAGCTGGCCGGGCGTGTTGGCGCACAGCCGCATCGACGACAGCATGTTCAGGCCCTCGATGTAGTCGCGGGCATGGCGCTTGTCGCCCGAGACGATCATCCAGCCAGCGCGGTAGCCGCAGCTGCGGTAGTTCTTGGAGAGGCCGTTGAAGGTGACGAACAGCACGTCGTCGGCCAGGCTGGCAATGCTGGTGTGGGTGACGCCGTCGTACAGCGTCTTGTCGTAGATCTCGTCGGCGAAGACGATCAGCTGGTGCGCTCGGGCGATCTCGACGATCTCGCGCAGCACGCTCTCGGGGTACAACGTGCCGGTCGGGTTGTTCGGGTTGATGACCACGATGCCCCGGGTGTTGGGCGTGATCTTGCGACGGATGTCGTCGAGGTCGGGCGTCCAGTCGGCACCTTCATCGCAGAGGTAGTGCACCGGCGTGCCGCCGGACAGCGCCACGCTGGCCGTCCACAGCGGGTAGTCGGGCGCGGGCACCAGGATTTCATCGCCACTGTTGAGCAGCGCATTCATGCTCATCGTGATGAGCTCGGACGCACCGTTGCCCAGGTACACGTCGTCGACCGTCACGCCGGCGATCTTCTTTTCCTGGCAGTAGTGCACCACCGCCTTGCGCGGCGCGAACAGGCCCTTGCTGTCGGTGTAGCCGGCCGTGTGCGGCAGGTTGCGGATCATGTCCTGCACGATCTCGTCGGGCGGCTCGATGCCGAACGCGGCGATGTTGCCGATGTTCAGCTTGATGATCTTCTGGCCCTCGTCCTCCATCTGGCGGGCCTTGTCCAGCACCGGGCCGCGGATGTCGTAGCAGACGTTGGCCAACTTGGCCGACTTGGCGATCGGCGTCAGGCCTGCGGGTGACTTCACAGTGGACACGGGCAATTCCCCAGGGATGGCTCGGCTGTCAGCGCGGGCCGGCGGGAAGGGCTTCCAGCCGGCATGCTGCAGCGCAAAACCTATAATTTTAGCCTTCGGGTGTGCCGTCGCCGGCGCACTGGTCGCCGCACCGCCGGCCCGCATCGAGCAACCCTGCCGTGAAGTTCCAACCCGACGTGCTGGCCGGCACCAATGTCATCACCCGCCACGACGCCGACGCGCTGTGGGTGGGCAACCAGCGCTTCACCCACAGCCTGCTGGTGCCCTGGCAGGGTGCGGT
>JAGOBT010000187.1 GCA_017999135.1 Burkholderiaceae bacterium | reverse complement strand
GCCGCCGCCGCGGCGCGGGCCGACCGCACGCTGCGCCTGACGCCCACCGGCGTGATGGCGCCGTGAACCGCCGGCTCGCGGCCAGCCTGCTGCGGCGCGAGTGGCGGCACCACCCGTGGCGACACGGGATCGCGCTGCTGGCGGTGGCGCTGGGCGTGGCGCTGGCCTGGTCGGTGCACCTGATCAATCAGTCGGCGCTGGCCGAGTTCTCGGCGGCTGTGCGCTCGGCCAACGGCGAGCCGGATCTGGTGTTGCGCGGCCAGGGCAGCGGTTTCGACGAACGGCTCTACGAGCAGGTGGCCACCGACGCGTCGGTGGCGTTGGCCAGCCCGGTGGTCGAGATCGACACCTACGCACCGGCCGCTCCGGCCGCATCCGGCAGCGACGCGCGGCGCGTGGCCGTGCGCGTGCTGGGCATCGACGCGCTGCAGGCCGCGCCGCTGGCGGCAAGCCTGTTCCCGCGCCCAGCCGAGGGGCAGTCGCGCCTGGTCTTCCTGGATCCCGACGCGGTGTTCCTCAACGCGGCCGCTCGCGAGCGCACCGGTGTGGCCGATGGTGCGCTGCTCGCGCTGCAGAACGGCCCGGCCTGGCAGCGCCTGGCCGTGGCCGGCAGCGTGGCGGCCGGCGGGCCGCCCCTGGTGGTGATGGACATCGCCGGCGCGCAGACGCACTTCGGCTGGGGCGGCCGGCTCTCGCGCATCGACCTGCGCCTGCAGCCTGGCACTGACCGCGCCGCGCTGCTGGCGCGTTTGGCGCTGCCACCCGAGGTGGTGGCGGTGGGCCCGGACGAAGGCGAACAGCGCGTCTCCAACCTGTCGCGCGCCTACCGCGTGAACCTCACGGTGTTGGCACTGGTGGCCTTGTTCGTCGGCGCGTTCCTGGTTTTCTCGGTGGTCTCCCTTTCGGTGGCGCAGCGCACGCCCAGCTTCGCACTTCTGGGGGTGCTGGGGCTGTCGGCGCGCGAGCGGCGGGTGCTGGTGCTGACCGAGTGCGCCGTGCTCGGCGCCGCCGGCAGCGCGCTGGGCCTGCTGATGGGCTATGGCATGGCGGCCGGAGCCTTGCGCTGGCTGTCGGGGGATCTTGGCGGCGGCTACTTCCCGGGCATCGCCCCTGAGGTGCAGTTCACCTGGGCGGGCGCTTTCGGCTTCGCGGCGCTGGGCACCGCCTCGGCGCTGGTGGGCGGGTGGTGGCCTGCCCTTCAGGCCGAGCGCCTGTCCCCGGCGATGGCACTCAAGGGCCTGGGCGATCCGCATGCCCAGCCACCACTCGCCTGGCCTGGGGCGATGTTGCTGGCCATCGGCGGCGCGCTCGCTCTGGCGCCACCGGTGTTCGGCCTGCCGCTGGCAGCGTATGCCTCGGTGGCGGCCCTGCTGTTCGGCGGCGTGGCGCTGGTGCCCGCTGTCGTGCACGGCCTGCTGGCGCTGGTGCCCGCCCCGCGCTGGGCGCTGGCGCTGCTGGCCGTGCAACGCGCGCGCTTCCAACGCCGCACCGCCACGGCGGCCGTCGCCGGCGTGGTGGCCAGCCTGGCGCTGAGCGTGGCGTTGACCGTCATGGTCACCAGCTTCCGCCAGGGCGTGGCCACCTGGCTGGACAGCGTGCTGCCGGCAGACCTTTATGCGCGCAGCGCTGGCAGCGGAAGCCTCGCCGATCAGGCCTGGCTGGACCCGGCCACCGTGCAGGCCGCCGCCCGGCTGCCCGGCGTGCTGCGGGTGCAGGCGGCGCGCCAGCGCACGCTGCAACTGGCGCCGGGCCGGCCCGCGGTGGCGCTGATCGCCCGGCCGCTGGAAGCACCCGAGAAGGCCCTGCCTCTGGTGTCGCCAGCGCGCATGGCCCAGCCAGGCGAGGTGGGGATCTACGTCAGCGAGGCAGTGGTGGCGCTCTATGGCGCCGGGCCGGGCACGCTGCTGTCACTGCCGATCGGCGAGCCGCCTGTGCAGGCCCGCGTGCTGGGTGTCTGGCGCGACTACGCGCGCCAGTTCGGCGCCATTGCCATGGCCGACACCGACTACCGCCGCCTCACCGGTGACACCCGGATCAACGACCTGGCGCTGTGGCTCTCGCCCGAGGCCCAGATGGCCGAGGTGCAGGCGGGCCTGCGCGGCCTGCTGCCGGATCCGGGCATGCTGGAGTTCGCCGCCACCAGCGAGCTGCGAACCCTGTCGCTGCGCATCTTCGACCGCAGCTTCGCGGTCACCTACTACCTGCAGGCGGTGGCCATCGCGATCGGGCTCGTGGGCATCGCCGCCAGCCTGGCGGCCCAGGTGCTGGCGCGGCGCAAGGAGTTCGGCCTGCTGGCCCATCTGGGGCTGACACGTGGCCAGGTGATCGGTGTGGTGGCGGGCGAAGGCGCGGCCTGGATGGCTGCTGGCACGCTGGTGGGGCTGGCCCTGGGGCTGCTGGTCAGCATGGTGCTCGTGTACGTGGTCAACCCGCAGAGCTTCCACTGGACCATGGATCTGGTGCTGCCCTGGGGCCGGCTGGCGGCGCTGTGCGCGGCGGTCTGGCTGGCAGGCGTGGGCACGGCCGCGTTCAGTGCGCGCAGCGCGGCGGGGCGATCGGCCGTGCTGTCAGTGAAGGAAGATTGGTGAAGCGCCGCGCACTGCTGCTCGCTGGTCTGCCCTTGGGCGCAAAGGCTGAGATCCGCCGTGGCCGGGCCCTGGCCTTCCCGCGCGACCACG
The DNA here is from genome assembly GCA_017999135.1 of Burkholderiaceae bacterium. Lineage (GTDB taxonomy): Bacteria > Pseudomonadota > Gammaproteobacteria > Burkholderiales > Burkholderiaceae_C > Pseudaquabacterium. The sequence goes on along the minus strand of JAGOBT010000187.1, from coordinate 3,904 downwards.
GCGCACACCCCGAGGCCCGCACCGAGTGGTGGTACGCCACTGGCTGGCTGGGGCCGAATGACGCGCCGCGGCTGGGCTTCCAGCTCACCTTCTTCCGCAGCCGCACGGGCCTCGCAGAGGGCAGCGCCAGCCGCTTTGCCGCCAGGCACCTGTTGTTCGCGCACGCCGCAGTGACCGATCTGCATGCGAAACGGCACCACCACGCGCAGCGCATCGCACGCTGGTCCGGTGACGAGAGCACCCCGCTCGCTCGTGCATCGAGCACCGACACCGACGTGCATTTGGGCGGCTGGTCGCTCCGGCGCGAAGGCGACACGTGCCTGGCCCGCCTGCCGGCCGATGGCTTTGCGCTCGACCTGCGGCTGCAAGCCACCCAGCCCCTGCTGCTGCAGGGCGATGCCGGCTACTCGCGAAAGGGGCCGGAACCGCACCAGGCCAGCCACTACACCAGCGACCCACAACTCGCCGTGAGCGGTGCCGTGACGCTGGGCAGCCAGCTTATTGCCGAGCCCGGCCGTGCCTGGCTGGACCACGAATGGAGCGACGAATACCTGGCCCCTGACGCCGTGGGCTGGGACTGGATCGGCTTCAACCTGTTCGATGGCAGCGCCCTCACCGCCTTCCGGCTGCGCCGCGCTGACGGCTCGGTGCTGTGGGCTGGCGGCAGCCATCGCGCGGCCGGGGCGGCGAGCCGCTCGTTCGCCGCTGACCAGATCCGCTTCACGCCCGGGCGCGCCTGGGCCAGCCCAGCCTCGCAGGCCCGCTACCCGGTGGAGTGGGAGGTGGACACGCCCGCCGGCCGATTCCAGGTGCGCGCGCTGCTGGATGCGCAGGAACTGGACAGCCGTGGCAGCACCGGGGCAATCTACTGGGAGGGGCTGTCCGAGCTGGTGGACCCACAGGGCCGGCGCGTTGGCCTCGGCTACCTGGAAATGACGGGTTATGCGGGCCCATTGGTGATGCGCTGACAAGAACACCGTTCAGTCCATGTCCAGCCCAGCCGCTTGGCACAATTGATCCGACGCACGTACCGACCCGAAAGGATGCGAGATGACCAACAGCTTGCCCGGCCACTCGGCCCCGGCCGTCGGCTTCGAGGTGCCGCTGGAGATGCTGGCGGCCTGCCATGGCCGCGTGCAGGCCCAGTGCGCAACGCTGCTGCGGCTGGTGCCCCACGTGGCGGCGCACGGTGCCGACCGCCCCGCGCAGGAGGCCGCCACGGCCGTGATGCGCTACTTCGACACCGCGGCGCGCCACCACCATGAAGACGAAGAGCTCGATCTTTTCCCGGCGCTGCTGGAATCGATGGCCGGCTCGGACGCCGTGTGCCTGCGTGAGCTGACCGCCGCGCTGTGCGCCGACCACCGCGCACTCGAAGCGCGCTGGCGCGACCTGCGACAGGCCCTGTCGGCGGTGGCCGAAGGTCGCAGCATCGTGTTGGCGGAGGAGATGGTGCAGGGCTTCGTGGGGCTGTATGAGCGCCACATCGCGCGCGAGGAGTCCGACCTGCTGCCGATGGCCGCCCGGCTGCTGAGCGACGCGGAGCTCGACCGTGTGGGCCTGGCTATGCGCGCGCGGCGCGGTATCGGTTCAACCTGACCGCGGGCGGCCGCACTCGGCCACCAACTGCGCCATGGCCTCGCTGCCGCCCTCGCGGCGCAGGCCATCGACCACCCCTTGGCGGTTGGCCTCAGGGTGGTTCTGGCTGACCTTCCACTTGCCCTCGAGGCGCTCGATCGGGATCTCGACGCCGACGATGGCCCGCATCTGCGCAGCGATGTAGGGCTCGGGCGCGTCGCTCACGTGCCAGGGTTCGGCGCGCGGGCTTTCCTGGCTGTGGGTCAACTCGCTGATCTGCGCGTGGATCCAGTCGGCCTCGTCCACCACGTGCGGTGTGCCGCGGGCCTGCACCATCACGAAGTTCCAGGTGGGCACCACCTTGCCGGTCTCCGCCTTGGTGGCGTACCAGGACGGTGTGACATAGCTCTGCGGGCCCTGGAAGATCACCAGCGCCGGGGTGCCCGCGCGCAAGGCGTCGACCTGGCCATTGGCCCGGGCCAGGTGGGCACGCAGCAGGCCGGGGCCGCCGCCGTGCTCGTCCGGCACCAGCGTGAACGGGATCAGGTTGGCCAGCAGGCCGCCATCGCCCGCCGTCACCAGCGTGGCCAGGCGGTGGCTGCGCATCAGCGCGTGCAGGATCTCCAGGCGGTCTTCGCGGAAGCTGGCGGGGCAGTACATGGGCAGGGCTCCTGTTGGGGCGTCACGGCCCCGCCATGATGCCCTGGCCCGGGCGCCCGACCGCCTGCACTGTCAACCCGCTGGCTCGTCGACGTGGCAGGTGCTGCGCCGCATGCCGTCGCGCAGCGCGCGCAGGCGCTTGATGGCGCCACTGCGCTCGTCGAACTCCGCCACCATCAGGTCGAGCGCACCGCGGCGCTCGTGCTCCTCCACCGGCAGCCACGGCGCGCCCAGCGCGGCCCATTGCGCGTCGGTGAGCCGCAACTCACCGGTCAGGAAGATCTGGTGGCATTGGTTGCTGCGTTCGAACGACGCCGCCACGGCCTGCCCGTGGTCACCGGGCCGGCACAGCCCGTGCGCCATCGTCTGGTCGAACACCACCAGATCGCCAGGCGCCAGCGGCAGACGCACACCGGCGTGCGGCATCACGAACTCCACCTCCGCAACATCCAGTGCCAGGATCCAGAACAGGCAGGCTGACCAGTGGCGGTTGACGTCGTTGTGAAAGCCCGCGCCGCAGGACGCCAGGTAGTCGATGCGGGTGGCGACACTGTGCCGGTAGCTGGCGAGGTCGCTTCCCAGCACGCCGGTCAGCCGCAATGCGGCAGCGATCTCGCCGACCAGATCGGCCACGCCGGGCGCGGCCGCCGCCAGATCCTCCAGCGTCGTGGTGGCGTAGTCGATGTCCGAGAACGATTCGATGTCTACCCGCGCACGGCCCTCGGCCGCCAGGCCCGCCAGCGAGCCTGCATCGAAAGCGTCCAAGCGAAGCGCGTGGACCTTGCCATAGGGCGCGCGAGCGCTGAAGGCATGCCGGGCCTCGTCGCTGCGGACGGCGAAGCTGCGGAAGGGCAGGGGCACCCGATGCACGTGGGCATCGACGATGCGTTGGGCCGGCGGGGAGGGCATGGCCAGATTGTCGCGGCCGGCGGCTTCAGTGCTGACGGTCAGTGTGAACCCATGGTCTGGCTGGCGGGTGGCTGAAGCTGCCAGCGCCGATGGGCGGTGTCGATGCGAATGACGGATTGGCGCAACGCCGCAGTGCCCACCACAGCCACCGGGATGTCCGCAAAACGCAGTTCGCCAGCGTAGGTGAAACGAACACCAGCGAGCGTGAGCGGCCCCTTGAACTCAGCGCCCTCCACCTGGATCTCGCGCCCCACCACCCGAGCCTTGCCGACCGGCTTCAACGGCGATTGCAGGTTCAGCCCATCCGCCAGGCCCTTGGGCAGGTCGACGAAGCCGGCCTTGCCGGTGTCCAGGTAAGCCGGCACCTTGCGCTCGCCCAGGACCAGTTCGGTCTCCAGCAGGCCGCGCGAGTTGGTCGGATGCCAGGCGGCCTCCGCTGCATCCGGCGCTTGCTTCAATCGGAATCGCTGCTGCGCCAGATCCAATTCAATCAAGGCTTGCGGGAACTGATTGGGCCCGATCACCAGCTCGGTGCCCGCAAGCATGCGGGCTTCGTCCACCATGACGGCGTCGAGTGCTCGCGGTGCTTCGTTGGCCGCCACGCCATCGACCCGAAGGCTCGGCAAGCGCACCAGCTTGGCCGGCACCGGTTGGCCGCCCAGCGGGCTGCCCATGAGGATCTCACCGACCTCCGGCAGACCGAGCCGCTCGGCAACCGAGCGGCGAATCGTGATGCCCTGGGCTCCAGTGTCGAAGG
>JAGOBT010000186.1 GCA_017999135.1 Burkholderiaceae bacterium | reverse complement strand
GGGCTGGCGGCGTCCGGCGTGGCAGCCGGGGCGGCGGTGTCCTGCGGCACCGGCGCGGCCGGGGCATCGCCGCCGGCGCCTGCGGCCTGCAGCCGCACCACCAGCGCGGCCCGTGCGGCGTCGCCGTCGGTGTCGACGGTGCCGTCCGACGCCGGCTGGCCGGCGGCATCCACCAGCGCACGGATCTGGTCGTTGCACTGCAGCAGCAGCGTGTCGAGCGCCGGCGTGAGCTGCAGCGCCCCGGCGCGCAGCCGGTCCAGCAGGCTCTCGACATGGTGGGTGAAGGCCACCACCGCGTCCAGCCCGAAGATGCCGGCCGACCCCTTGACGGTGTGGGCGCAGCGGAACAGCGCGTCCAGCAGCTCGCGGTCGTCGGGGGCGTCTTCCAGCTGCAGCAGCAGCTGCTCGATGGACGCGATCTGCTCGCGGGCCTCGCTCAGGAAGGCGGGCAGGGCGTCGGCGACGAACTGCAGGTCCAGGTCCATCGGTTTCATGCGGGCTGCTCCGGTGTGGCGATGGTTTCGGCGCCGGCGGCCCCATCGCCCAGCAGCCAGCCGGCCAGGCCCAGGTCGTGGCAGGCGGCGCGCACCGGCGCGCTGGGTTGCTGCAGCTGCAGCTGGCGCTGCTGGCGGGCCACGCTGTGGGCCAGCGCCACCAGCAGCTGGGCGCCGGCGGCGTCGATCTCGTCGCAGCCGCTGGCGTCCACCGGGCACAGCGGCTCGGCGGCGGCCGCCTGGGCCGCGTCACCGGCCAGCCAGGCCAGCCAGGCGTCACGCGTTTCGGCGGCGGTGTAGATCGTCAGCTCGGCGGGCAGGCGCAGCGGGGCGTGCCGGGCGGCATCGTCGACAAGGGTGGCGGGGGCATCCATGGGCATGGCGGCTTCCGGTCAGGGCAGGATCAGCTTGGACACCGCGTCCAGCAACTGGGGCGGGTTGAAGGGCTTGGTGATCCAGGCCTTGGCGCCGGCCGCGCGGCCTTGTTCCTTCTTGCCGTCAGCGCCTTCGGTGGTCAGCATGATCACCGGCGTGAAGCGGTGGCGCGGGTGCTTCTTCACCTCGGTGACGAAGGTGATGCCGTCCATGTTGGGCATGTTCACGTCGCTGACGATCAGGTGCACCTTGTCGGCCTTGTCCAGCTGGCCGAGGCCTTCCTTGCCGTCACCGGCTTCGAGCACGTCGTAGCCGGCGCGGGCCAGCGCGATCTTCACCACGGTGCGCAGTGAGCTGGAGTCATCGACGATCAGGATGGTCTTGGGCATGGTGGGCGTGTCGGGATCGGGGAGGTCAGAAGAACCTGGTCTCGGTGCTGGCGGTGGCCATCGGTGGCGCCTGGCCCGTCCCGTTGTGCAGGGCCTGCTGTTCCAGCGTGGTGTAGCCGGTGCGCAGCAGCGCAGCCCACTCGGCGGCATCGGGCATGCGGCCATCGGCCAGGGCGGCCTGCAGCCGGCCCACGGCGCTGTGGATCGAGCCGTTCACCTGGTCCAGGATCTGGTGCACCCGGTCCTGGAACTGGAAGGCCAGCATCAGCTGCTGCACCTGGGCCTTCACCGCCTCGCCGCGCTGGCGCAGGTCGGCCGCCCGTTCATGCAGCTGGGCCACCGCGCCGTCGACATCGGCCACCACGGCGCGGATGGTCTGCTCCGACGTGGCGATGGCGTTGCTGCCACGCACCGCCTGCTCGTCGGCCTGGCGCAGCGCGGCCTGCATCTGGGTGCTGAAGTGCTGCACCTGGCTGCCGATGCGCTGGCCGGTCTCGCCCGATGCGCTGGACAGGCGGCGCACCTCGCTGGCCACCACTGCAAAGCCGCGGCCCGATTCACCGGCGCGGGCGGCCTCGATGGCGGCGTTGATCGACAGCAGGTTGGTCTGGCGCGCCAGCTTGCCCACGTCCTCGGCCATGTCGCCCAGGCTGCCCGATGCCTGCGACAGCGCCCGCACCGAGCCCAGCACCGCGTCGCGTGACTGCACGAAGTCGTCCAGCGTCTGCAGCAGGCCGAGCAGGCGGGTTTCGCACTGGGTCAGCATGCGGGCGCGGGCCGTCATCTCGTCGTCGCTGCAGTGCTCGTCGGGCTGCAGCACCAGGTGGTCCAGCTCCGCCAGGATCTGGTGGAAGCCGTCCAGCAGCTGGCCGGTGGCAGCGTTCATCTGCTGCTGGGCCATGCCGACATGGGCCGTCCAGTGCTGCGCGGCCTCGTTCAGGCGCTGCTGCAGTTCGGCCAGGGCGGCGGCGTTCAGCGGCGCGCCAGCCCCGTCGCCAGTGCGCCAGCGCTGCCACCAGCTGTCGCGCACGAGGGGGGCGCCGGCTGGCGGCACCGGGTCAGGCAGGGTGGCAGTGGAGGTGGGCATGGTCCGCAGGTCGTCGGGAGGCCGATGTCAGTTCTATCGGTGCCGCCCACGGCCGACCTGAGGGGGAGACACCCACGGATCTGAAAAAATGATAAAACTGTCATGGTGTCCCGACAGGCGGAATCGAGCCATCTCGTGGGGTGCCTGTGGGGAAATCTCGGTGGCGCCCTGCCTGCGACACTGCGGCACTGCCACCGTACCGTCCTTCGACCCGAGCCGCCGATGACCGAACCCCTCTTCACGCCGCTGACCCTGGGCGCGGCCACGCTGCAGCACCGCGTGGTGATGGCGCCGCTGACCCGCATGCGCGCCGGCGACGGCAACGTGCCCACCGCGTTGAACGCCACTTACTATGCCCAGCGCAGCACGCCCGGCGGCCTGCTGATCGCCGAGGCCACGCCAGTGTCGTGGCAGGGCCATGGCCACCCGCGGGTGCCGGGCATCCACACCGCCGCCCAGGTGGCCGGCTGGCGCCAGGTGACGGATGCGGTACACGCCCGCGGCGGCGTCATCTACCTGCAGCTGTGGCACACCGGCCGGGTGTCGCACAGCAGCCACCAGCCCGACGGCGGCGCGCCGGTGGCGCCGTCGGCCATTGCCGCCCAGGGTGGCATGGCGATGGACCGCGACGGCCGCGCCGTGCCCTACGAGGTGCCACGCGCGCTGCGCACCGACGAGCTGCCCGGCCTGATTCACAGCTTCCGCCAGGGCGCGGCCAACGCGATGGCGGCCGGCTTCGACGGCGTGGAGATCCACGGCGCCAACGGCTACCTGCTGGAGCAGTTTCTGCAGCTGCGCAGCAACCAGCGCGAGGACGCCTACGGCGGCTCCATCGCCAACCGCTGCCGCCTGCACCTGGACATCGCCCGCGCGGTGGTGGCCGAGGTGGGCGCGGCGCGCACCGGCATCCGCCTGTCGCCCTTCGGTGTGGCCAACGACAGCGGCGAAGATGACCCGCTGCCGCTGTACACCCACCTGGTGACCGAGCTGGCCAAGCTCGACCTGGTGTACTTGCACTTGATCGAGCCGCGCGCCAGCGGCACCGGCAAGGCCGACATCGTGCGCGACGGCCAGCCGTCGGTGGCGGCGATGCTGCGTCCGCTGTGGCCCAACGTGCTGATCGACGCCGGCGGCTACGACCGCGCCGGTGCGCTGCAGGCGGTGGCCGGCGGGCAGGCCGACGCGGTGGCCTTCGGCCGCTTCTTCATCAGCAACCCCGACCTGCCCGAGCGCATCCGCCGTGATGCGCCGTTCACCCCCTACCACCGGCCCACGTTCTACACGCCGGGCCCCGAGGGCTACACCGACTACCCGGCGCTGGGCGGCTGAGCAGGCGCGCCCGGCGCCGCATCGCCCGGCGCTGGCCCGCACCACACCGCATCGCCCACTGCCAGCCGGCCGCCCTGCAGCACCCGGGCGGTGACGCCGCCATGCCCGCGCATGGCGTTGTAGCCGCCCGGGCCCAGCAGCGCCTCCATCTTGCTGCAGGGTTCGCAGGGGCCGGTCACTTCCAGCACCACCTGGTCGCCCAGGTGCAGCCGCAGCGGCTGGTCCTTGAACAGGCTGCGGGCGGCCAGCAGGTTCAGCCCCGCCACCACCAGGTTGCGGCGCAGCAGCAGCGCATCCAGCCCGTCGGCAGCCCAGCGCCCGCCGGCCAGCGCGGCGATCACCGGCAGGTGCTCGGCCTGGATCAGCGTGACCTGGCGCTTGCCGGTGGCCGGGCCCGCCACCCGGTACGACCGGTCGCCCACCAGGCCCTGGCCGGCATGGGCCTCGGCGTGCTGCACGGCCAGCGCCGGCTGGTGGCGGCCGGGCCGCAGGGCGATGGCCTGCAGCCGGCCGGGGCCGGCAAAGGTGCGGGTGAGGGTGCGCAGGTCGGCGTCAGCGGGCATCGGTGTTTTCCAGGGGCCAGGCGTGCGCGCCAGCCCACGGCCTGTGCACGCCAGTGGCGGGGCGCCGAGGATACTCGGGCGCCAGCCCCGGCCGCACCGATGACCTCCCACGCCCCTTCCAACGCCATCCCGCCGCGCGCCTTGGTGCTGCTGGCCATCATCACGCTGGTGTGGGGCACCAACTGGTCGCTGTTTCCGCTGGTGGTGCGCGAGGTGTCGGTGTGGACCTTCCGCGCGGTGGGCGTGTTCATCGCCGGCCTGGTGCTGCTGGGCGTGGCGCGCTGGCGTGGGCTGTCGCTGGTGATCCCGCGGCGCCACTGGCGCACCGTGGGCCTGGCCACCGCCTGCTACCTGCTGCTGTGGAACATCGCCAGCACCTATGCCGCGGTGATGATCCCGTCGGGCCAGGCGGCGGTGCTGGGCTTCACCATGCCGCTGTGGGCGGCGCTGATCGGCTGGGCGGTGCTGGGCGAGAAGCTGGGCCGGCGCCTGCTGCTGGCGCTGGCGCTGGGGGCGGCGGCGGTCACCCTACTGGCCTGGCGCAGCCTGGGCGTGTATGCGCAGGCGCCGCTGGGCGTGGCGCTGGGCCTGATCGCCGGCATCGGCTGGGCGGTGGGCACGCTGATCCTGAAGCGCGGCAATGTGGGCGTGCATCCGCTGGTGCTGTCGGGCTGGCAGTTGCTGGTCACGGCCGTGCCTACGGCGGTGGGCGCGCTGTGGCTGGCGCCGCCCGGGCCCTGGGCGCTGCCGTCGGTGGGCACGATGGCGCTGATCCTCTACATCGCCCTGGTGCCCATGGCCATCGGCAACGCGGCCTGGTTTGCGGTGGTGGGCCTGCTGCCGGCCAGCGTGGCCGGGCTGTCGGCCATCCTGGTGCCGGTGGTGGCCATGGTGGTGGGCGCGCTGGTGCATGGCGAGCCGCTGGGCATCAGCCAGTGGGCGGCGATGCTGTGCTGCGCGGCGGCGCTGCGCCTGGCACTGGTGCCTGCCAAGGCGGCTTGAGCCAGACCGGATCAGCCGCCACGCCCGCCGGCGCCCGGCGCGGCACGCAGGCGGTCGGCCGTCTGTGCGGCGGTCTCGCCGCGGGCCACGTCCACCCGCATCAGCAGCCACAGGCCGATGACGAAGAACACGCCGGTGCAGCCGATGGCCAGCCGGTGGTTGCCGGCGGTGGCCCAGGTGACGGCGCCATAGGTCAGCGGGCCGACGATGGCCGCCAGCCGGGTGGCGAAGGTCCACAGGCCGAAGAACTCGGCCCGCTGCGCCACCGGCGCCAGCGCGCCGGTCAGCGCGCGGCCGGCCGACTGGCTGCTGCCCATGCACAGACCGGCCAGCACCGCCGCCACCCAGAACAGCGCCGGGCCGGTGGCCGCCACCGCCAGCGCCACCATGACGATCCAGCCCACCAGCGTGGCCGCCAGCGCCGCGCGGTGGCCGATGCGGTCCTGCACATGGCCCCAGGCGAACGCGCCGACGGCCGCGGCGATGTTGACCAGGAAGATCAGCATCATGGTCTCGGTCTGCTGGAAACCCATGGCCTGCTCGGCATACACCGCGGCCAGCGCGATCACCACCGAGATGCCGGCCTGGTAGGCCAGGCCGCAGGCCAGCAGTGCGTTGAAGTCGCGGAACTGCCGCGCCTGCCGCCAGGTGCGTGCCAGCCGCGACAGCGCCGCGCCCATTTCGCCCAGGCCAGCGCCCTGGGCCGCCGCCTGCGGCTGCGGCACGGCCCGCTCGCGCAGCAGCACGAAGGTGGTGATCGCCGCCAGCGCGTACACCACCGCGGTGATGGCCATGGTCACCGGCACGAACTGCGACGCCGTCTCCCCCCGGGCCTGTGCCGACAGCACCCAGGCCAGGCTCAGGCCCAGCGTGAGCATGCCGCCCAGGTAGCCGAAGCTCCAGCCCCAGCCCGACACCTTGCCCAGGCTGGCCGGCCGTGCCAGCTCGGGCAGGAAGGCGGCGATCAGCGCATCGCCCCAGCTGAAGAACAGGTTGGACAGCAGCACGAAGGCCACCGCCAGCCACAGGTCACCCGGCCCCACCAGCGCCAGGCCGGCGGTGCACAGCACGCAGCCCACGGTGCTGACGGCCAGCGCCCGCTTCTTGGCCGCGCGCAGGTCGGCCCAGGCGCCCAGCGCCGGCATGGTCAGCATCACCAGCGCGCTGCTGGCCGCCAGCGTGGCCGTCCAGGCGAAGGTGGCCCAGGGCGCGCCGCCGGCCACGCCGCCGACGAAGTAGGCGGCGAACACCGCCGTCAGCACCACCGTGGTGTAGCCGCTGTTGGCGAAGTCGTACATCGCCCAGCCGAACACCTCGCGCCTGCGCACGCCGGGGTTCAGGGCATCTGGCTGCAGTCGGGCCATGGGGGTGGGGGCCGTGCC
>JAGOBT010000185.1 GCA_017999135.1 Burkholderiaceae bacterium | reverse complement strand
ACCTGAAAGCGGTGACGCTGCGCTTGGACAAGTGGCGGGCCGACCCCGCACGCGACGCCCAGCGCCTGGCCGAGCTGCGGCCGATCGAGCAGCGCTACATCCGCCGCCTGGCCGAGCAAAAGGGCGTGGCCGATGCCCGACTGGATGAATACCGCTGGCTGCTGGAAGAGCTGCGCGTGAGCTTCTTCGCGCAGGAGCTGCGCACGCCGCAGCCGGTGTCGGTCAAGCGGCTGGACAAGGCCTGGCAGCAGCTGTCGAGCTGATGCGGCGCATCGGTGCGCGCAGCGTCACAGCCGTTCCAGCGCGTTGTCCACCACCTTCACCCTGGCGCCGGCTTTCAGGCCTGGATCCTGGGCGTAGTCGAAGCTGCGGGTGGTGCCGTTGTCCAGCCGCACGCTGACGCGGTGCACCTGCTTCTTGTTCATGTTGTTCTCGATCCGGTTGCCGGCGTAGGCACCGCCCACGGCGCCGGCGATGGTGGCCAGGTCGCGTCCGCTGCCGCCGCCCACCTGGTGGCCCAGCACGCCGCCCAGCACGCCGCCGGCAATGGTGCCCAGCACATTCGGGTGGTCGTCCTTGACGGTGACCAGGTTCACCGCCGTCACCGACCCGCACTGGTTGCAGGTGGCGGCTGCGTGGCTGCCGCCCTGCGCACCCTGGTGCCCGGCGTCGTAGCGCACCGTGGTCTCGCGCCGGTTCACCACCAGGCGGCCGTCGGCCACCAGGTTGCCGCGCAGCTTGTCGGTGCGCCGCACCACGTAGGCCGCCTCGTAGATGCCGGGGCGCACTTCGGCCAGCGTGATGCGCTGGGCAACGCCCTGCACCGACGCACTGGCCTGGCCGCCGGGCTGGCCGTGCAGGGCGAACACCAGTTCGTCGCCCGGCTGCACCTGGGCCGGTGCGCTGACATGGAAGCTGCTGATCGGCCCGGCCGCTGCCGGGCCGTTGCCGGCCTGCAAGGGCTCGCCGAGGGTGGCCGTCACGGCCTGGCCGTTCTTCTCGAGACGGGCTGTCACGGTGCTGCTGGCGCTGAGCTTGTCGCGTGCGCGGATCGTGTATTCGCCTTCATAGCGCCCGGGTTGGATCTCGTTGAGCTGCAGCCCGGCGGTGGCGCCGCTGATCTGCAGGCTCACGCGGGCATCCGGCGTGCCGTCGAGCTTGAACACCAGCACCTCGCCGGGGCGCAGCTTCTCGAGCGGGGTGACGCCGAAACCGGTGACGCCCAGGCCCGCCTGCTGATAGCCCGACTGGGCCAGCGCGGCGGTGGGCAGTGCCAGCGGCAGGGCGGCGGCAACGGCCAGGGTCAGGATGGAGAGCGGGCGGTGCAGCAGCATGGGCAACCTCGGGTGTGTGGGGTGGTGTCTCACCGGCATCTTGCACGGTGGTCCTGTCAGGATCAACGCCGCACTGCAGTGGCTGGCTGACCGACGCGGCCGCCATCCCCTGTAGGACAACGCGCCATGTGCTGGCTCAGCCTGCGGCCACCCGGCGGCCGTCCAGAAAGGCCTGCAGGTCGGCCTGGAAGCGGTCAGGCAGTTCGAACTGCGGCAGCGCGCCGGTCGGATAGACGGTGAACTGCCAGTTCGGCTGCTGCTGCAGGAAGCCGCAGCCGCGGTAGTCGGTGAAGTCGCCGCGCACGCCATGGCTCATCCACACCGGCTGGGTGATCTGGCCGTAGACGGTGTGGATGTCGGCCGAGAACAGCCCGGCCGACAGGAAGTGCAGCGGCGCATGCTCGGCGCCCGGTTGGCGGGTGGTCAGCAGGTCGTACTGCCACAGGGTCTCGTCGATGATCTTGCCGCCCCAGGTGCGCTGCAGGAAGTAGCGGATCACCCCCGGCCGGGTGAGCCCGCGGAACAGCGCCCCGCCCCAGCCCGGCCCGCGCAGCACCTTCAGCAGGCCGGGCACGGCGCGGGTGCTGCCAGGCGCGCCACGCCACACCCGCGTGCCCATGAAGCCGGTGGGGCTGACCAGCGCCAGGCTGCGGTAGGCCGCCGGCTGTTCCACCGCGGCCCGGGCCAGGAATTCACAGCCCAGCGACAGCGCCAGCGCGTCCACCGGGGCGCCGCCGCAGCGCTGGCGCAGCCAGGTGGTGGCGGCCAGCAGGGCGTCGGTCATCAGCCGCGGGGTGTAGGCCAGGTCGGGCCGGTCGCTCAGGCCATAGCCGGGCAGGTCGATCGACAACACCGTGCGGTTGTGGCGGACGTGCTCATGCAGGGTGCGCACCTCGGCAGCCGAGGCGGCGGCGTTCACGCTGTGCAGCAGCAGCAACGGCGCGCCCTGGCCGGCCACGAAGCCCACCACCTGGCCGAAGCCCGGCAGCTGCAGCGCCACACGGTCACCCGACACGGGCGCGGGCAGCAGCTGTGCGGCGGTGGTGGACATGGGCGCTGGCTTGGTTGGCAGGGTGGCGGGGCCCTGGCAGTGTGCCACCGGCGATGGCGGGCACGTCGCGGCGGGCCCGTGGTGGTGGCAGGCCTGCTGTGCAGTCCCTGCATCCCAAGCCGACAGGACGCGTGTGCACCAGCGGCCGCGGTGTGTGGGGAGGTCTGGACAGGTGCCGACAGGAGGTCTTTCCATCCCGTCCTGCGGTGCCTGCGGCCCGTTGCAGGCCGCCGGTGTCGGCCCCAAGATCAGGCCATGGCGGCGCCCTGGGCACACCGCCCGGCAACCAGGTTGACCCACAGGGGATCCGCATGGCCAGCTGCACCACCGCTTCGCACGCTCCCGGCACGCTGGCCCAAGGCGCAACTGCCTTCGTGCAGGCCGGGCCCCTGATGCATGCCGGGGCGCGCGGCCATGTGCTGTATGTCGACGACGAAGAGCTGAACCGGCTGCTGATGCAGGCCTTGCTGGACTTCCGGCCGGGCGTGGCGCTGCAGTTGGCGGCCGATGGCGCGGCTGGCCTGGCTGCAGCCCGCGCCAATCCGCCCGACCTGGTGCTGCTGGACATGCGTCTGCCTGACATGAACGGCGTGCAGTTGCTGCAGGCGCTGCGTGCCGAACCGGCGCTGGCCGGCGTGCCGTGCATCGCGGTGTCGGCCAACGCCATGCCGGCCGACATCGCCGACGCCCTGCGTGCCGGCTTCGACGCCTACATCACCAAGCCGATCGCCAGCGCGCGGCTGTTTGCCGAGGTCGACCGGGTGCTGGCAGCCCAGCAGGCCTGAGCCCGGCCGTTGCCGGCGTGTCGCTGGCCATCGGCATCAGGCCGGGCCGATGCGGCCCAGCGCCGGCGCCAGTGCCTGCCAGCGGCCCAGGCTGTTGGCCAGCCGGGACTGCAACACCTCGGCGGCATCGGCGCAGCGGTTGGCGGTGGCGGCATCACCAGACAGGCGCGCTGCAGCGCCCCGGGTGCGCAGCAGCTGCAACCTGGCCAGGGCGGGCAGCTGGCGGCCCTGGCGTTCATCGGCCAGCGCCTGATCCGCCAGGCGCAGGGCGACGGCATCGCTGCGTCCCAGCTGCTGGTGCGCCGCCAGGCGCAGGCTGCAGCTGGCCGCCTGCACCTCGGTGTAGAGCACCTGGTCGGCCAGCGGCGCCAGCCACTGCAGTGCGCCGTGTGCGTCGCCGTCGGCCAGGGCCAGCTGCGCCAGGCGCTGCCGCGCGGCCGCCCGGTCGGGCGGCACGCCCAGGTCAGCGACTTCGCCCACGCCGGCCAGGTGGGCGCGGGCGTCGTCGCGCCGGCCCTGCTGCAGCGCATGGCCGGCCAGTTCCAGCGCCACCTTCACGCCGAAGTAGCCCAGCCCCGCCAGGCTGCGGCCGGCCATGGTGTCCAGCAGGCGCTGCACGCCGGCGGCGTCGCCCAGGGTGCTGCGCAGGCCCAGCGTCATCAGCAGGCAGTCGGCCAGGGTGATGGTCTCGTCCAGTGCGATGGCCCGGTCCAGCGCCTCGTCGGCCAGGGCCAGGGCGGTGCCCAGCTCGCCCATCTGCGCATGCGCCTGCACCAGGATGCCCAGGTAGAACACCGGCATCGCCGGCATGGTGAAGTGCGGCGCCAGCGCCTGCGCCTCACGGATCACCTGGATGGCGCGCGCCGGGCCACCGTGGTTGATGCGGTTGTTGGCCAGGTTGTTGGCCACCACGCGCTGCAGGTCGACCATGCGCAGTGCGGCAGCCTGGGCGAAGGCATCCTCCAGCGCCGACCAGGCGGCGTCGCGCTCGTCCAGCATGTCCAGCGCGCGGCCGATGCTCGCCTGGGCCTGGGCCATCTGCCGGCGTGCACCCACCGTCTGCCAGACCGCCAGGGCCCGGCGCGCCTGGTCCAGCGACGCCTGCGGCGCCCCGGCCAGGAAGTGGGTGTAGCTCAGTGCGTGCAGCAGGTCGCCCTGCTGCAGCGGGCTCAAGCCGCCGGCGGCCAGGGCGGCCTCGGTGGCGGCCCGCGCTTCGTCGGTGCGGCCCAGGCGGCTCAGCACCTGGCTCTGCACCCGCAGCGCCTGGGCGCGGGCCACCGATGTCAGCGCCGGGTGCGCCAGGCAGGCCTGGATGCGCGCCAGTGCATCGTCGTTGCGCTGGCTGTGCGCCAGGATCTCGGCCGCGTGCACCTCGGCGTCCAGGGCCAGGGCGTCGGCACCCGGGGTGGCGCGGGCCTGGTCACGGGCGGCATCCAGCGCCTGCACGGCGGCCTGCAGGCCCGGCCCGTCGCCGCGGTGACCCAGCGTCTGCCAGCGCTGGCCCAGGATGCGCACCCGCTGGGCCAGCGTGGGCTGGTCGTCCAGCGCGGCCTGCCAGTGCGCCTGGGCGTCGGCGTCGGCATACAGCGCCAGCGCGGCCTCGGCGGCGGCGATGCGGTGGGCCACGGCGCGGTCAGGCTCGCCGCCGGCTTCCCAGTGGCGGGCGATGTCGGCGCTGTCCTGGCCGGCAGCCTCGCCGCCCAGTGCCAGGCGGCGGTGCACCAGGCGGGCGCGCTCGGGGCCCAAGGCGCTTTCCAGCGCGGCCTGCACCAGGTCGTGGCTGAAGGCGAAGCCGCCCTGGCGTTCACGCAGCAGCTGGGCGCCCACCGCGGCCTCGATGGCGTCCAGCGCCTCCACCTCGCTGAGCGCACAGGCGCCGGCCAGCAGGGCCGGGGTGAAGGGCTCGCTGGCCAGGGCCGCGGCTTCCAGCACCCGGCGCACCGCCTCGGGCTGGCGCTGCACGCGGGCGATCACCGTGTCGCGCACGCCGTCGGGCACCGGCAGCTCTGCGTAGTCCTGCGTGGCGTCGTCGAACGGGGTCTGCCACACGCCGTCGGGCCCCTGGTCCAGCAGGCCCAGGCCACGCCACTGGCGCAGGGTCTCGCCCAGGAAGAAGGGGTTGCCGCCGGTGGCGCGTTCCAGCCGCTGGGCGAAGCGGCGCGGGTCGTCGGCGCCCGACAGCCGCTTGACCAGGGCGTACACGCCGTCGGCGTCCAGCGGCGCCAGGCGCAGCACGCGGGCGCCGGCGGCCTGCTGCAGGGCCTGCTGCCGGGACGCGGTGTCGGCGCTGGGCCATTCGGGCCGTTGCACCTGGATCTCGCGCACCGGGCTGGAGGCCAGGCCCTCGCGCCGCTGTTCGGCGATGAAGCCCATCAGCGCCCGGCTGGCGTCGTCGGCCAGGTGCCAGTCGTCGAGCACCACGGTGTCGAAGCTGCCGGCCGTCAGCTGCTGCCAGGCGGCGGCGCAGGCCTCGCAGAAGCGGCGCTGCTCGTCGGCCGAGCCGATGCGCTGCGGACCGGCGCCCAGTTCGGGCAGCACATGGGCCAGCTCCAGCCGCACCCAGTCGGGCAGCCCCGCCTGCGGCAGCGACTGGCCGGCCAGGCTGCGCAGCAGGCGGGTGAACGGGGCATACGGCACGCCCGCATCGCTGCGCCGGCATTGCGCCAGCGCGTAGGCGCCGCGCCTGGCGGCGAAGTCGCGCGCCAGGCGGGTCTTGCCGACGCCGGCCTCGCCTTCGATCACCATCAGCTGCTGCGCCTGCCAGGCGGCGTGCAAGGCCTACCAGGCCGTGTCGCGCCCGGTCAGCGGCAACTCGGCGGGCCAGACGCCAGCGTCGGCCGGCGCAGCCGGCATGGGCGCGGCGGCAGGGCGCGCCGCCGGGGTTGGCGCGCCGGCCACGCCCAGCCCGGCGCGGATGCGGGCAGCCAGGGTCTCGGTGTCAGCGCCAGGGGCCAGGCCCAGCTCGCGCAGCAGGGTCTCGCGGCAGCGGGCATGCTGGGCCAGGGCGGCGCTGCGGTCGCTGGCGGCGGCGTGCAGGCGCATCACCTGGCGGTGCAGGTGCTCCTGCAGCGGATCGTCGGCCAGCAGCTGCTGCAGGGTGTCCAGGGCCAGGGGCAGATCGCCGTCGGCCTCGGCGGCGTCGGCCTCGGCAGCCAGCAGCCAGCAGCCAGCAGCTGGCGGCGGCGGCGGCGGGTGGCCAGGCGGCGGCGCTCGGCGGCCAGCCAATCGTCAAAAGCCTCGGTGGCGCCGGTCTGCAGCCCGTCGGCCAGCGGGCCGCGCCACAGGGCCAGCGCCTGGGTGGCCTGGCCGGCGTCGGCCAGGGTGGCAAAGGCCAGGGCGTCGCACTGCACGCCGGGCGCCAGCGTCAGCACCTCGCCTTGGGTGAGTAGCGCGTCGCCGGCACCGGCATCGCGCAGGCGGGCCAGCTCACGGCGCAGGTTGCGGCGGCTGGCGCTGTCGTCGGTCAGCGGCCACAGCC
>JAGOBT010000184.1 GCA_017999135.1 Burkholderiaceae bacterium | reverse complement strand
AGATCGCCGCTGTTGGTCAGCGCGCCCAGGGTGGTGAACTGGTGGCCGCCGGTCAGCCTGAGGCTGCCGCGGTTGTCGGCCAGCGTGTCGATGGCGGCAAAGCTGGCGTCCGGGCCCTGCAGCCACACGCTGGCAGCGTTGGTGGTGATGGCCGGGTTGCCGGCGATGTCGATGGCGCCCTGGTTGCCCACCACCCAGGTGCCGCCGGCCAGCGTGCCGGCCTGCACCTGGGCCACACCGCCCTGCAGCGCCAGCCGGCCGGCCTGCACGTCGACCACGCCGCTGTTGTCGAAGCCCTGGCCGGTGATGCGCGTGGTGCCGCCGCCGGTCTTGCGGTACGCGCCGCTGTTGGCAAAGCCGCCGCCATGGCCGCCGTAGGCGTGGTTGATCTCCACGTCGCCGGTGGTCTGGTCCAGCCACAGGCCGGTGTTGGTGTAGTGGGTGCCGCTGCCGCCGCGCAGGTGGCCGCCTTCCCACACCACCGTGCCGTCGTTGATGAAGCGGCGGCGCTCCAGGTCGTGGTGGCCGGCGCCGGCGATGGTGAACACCCCGTCGCTGGCGATGGTGGTGCGGCCGGTGCTGTTGAGGGTGCCGCCGGTCCAGCGGTAGGCGCCGTGCAGCGTGTGCTCGCCCAGCAGCACCCCGCCGGCGATCTCGAAGGCCGATGCCGCGAGGTGGCCGGTGACGGTGGCGCTGCCCAGCAGCCGGGCCGGGCCGGTCAGGGTGACGCCGTCCTGGACGACCTGGCTGCCCTGCAGATCGAGCAGTGCGCCGCTGGCCACGCGCATGCGCGAGCCGGTGGCGTGCGTGGTGCTGCCGGCCAGGCGCAGCGTGCCGGCGTCCACCTCGACCAGGCCCTGGTTGCGCAACGTGTGGGCGAAGGTGGTCACGCTGGCGGCGGTCTTGCGGTAGGTGCCGGCGTTGAGGAATTCCCCGTCGTGGCCGCCATAGGCGCGGTTGATCTCGGTGTTGCCTGCGGTCTGGTCCAGCCACAGGCCGTTGTTGGTGTAGGCCGTGCCGCTGCCGCCGCGCAGGGTGCCGGCGTCCCACACCACCGTGCCGTCGTTGACCAGCAGGCGGCGCTCCAGGTCGTGGTGGCCGCCGCTGGTCACTGTCAGCTGTGCGCCGCGGGCGATGGTGGTGGTGCCGGCGCCGTTCCAGCTGCCGCCCACCCAGCGGATGTCGCCCGCCAGCGTGTGCGTGCCGCTGAGCTGCCCGCCGCTGTCGAACACCAGGTGGGCGAAGGTCACCGCCCCCTGCACCTGCGCCACGCCGTCGGTCACCAGCACCGTGCCGGGGCCCGAGGTCTGGCTGCCGGCCAGGAAGCTGACCGTGCTGCGGATGCCCAGCGTCGCGCCTTCGCCGATGCCGATGCGGCTGCTGCCGGCCAGCGTGCCGCCGCCGTGCAGGGCCAGCTCGCCGGCGTCGATCGACACGGTGCCGGTGTTGTCGAATGGCAGGCCGACGATGCGCGTGGTGCCGGTGCCGGTCTTCAGGTAGGTGCCGCTGTTGAGCATGCGGCCCACGTGGCCGCCGTAGGCCTGGTTGATCTCGTTGCTGCCGGTGGTCAGGTCGTGCCACAGGCCGGCGTTCTCGATCGTGGTGCCGCTGCCGCCGCGCAGGGTGCCGGCCTCCCAGCGCAGTTCACCGCGGTTGATCAGCAGGCGGCGCTCCAGGTCGTGGTGCCCGCCGCCGGCCACGCTGAACACGCCATCGCTGGCGATGACGGTGAGGCCGCCACCGTTGAGGGTGCCGCCGGTCCAGCGGTAGTTGCCGTGCAGCGTGTGCTCGCCGCCCAGCACCCCGTCGGCGATCTCGAAGGCGGATGCGGTGAGGTGGCCAGTGACGGTGGCGCTGCCCAGCAGCCGGGTGGCGCCGGTCAGCGTGACGCCGTCCTGGAAGGCCTGGCTGGCCTGCAGATCGAGCAGGGCGCCGTTGGCCACGCGGATGCGCGAGCCGGTGGCGTGCGTGGTGCTGCCGGCCAGCCGCAGCGTGCCGGCGTCCACCGCGAACAGGCCCTGGTTGCGCAGCGTGTGGGCGAAGGTGGTCACGCTGGCGGCGGTCTTGCGGTAGGTGCCGGTGTTGACGAATTCCCCGTCATGGCCGCCATAGGCGCGGTTGAACTCGGTGCTGGCCACGGTCTGGTCCAGCCACAGGCCGTTGTTGTTGTAGGCCGTGCCGCTGCCGCCACGCAGGGTGCCGCCTTCCCACACCACCGTGCCGTCGTTGACGAGCAGGTGGCGCTCCAGGTCGCGGTGGCCACCGCTGGCGATGGTGAACACGCCGTCGCTGGCGATGGTGGTGGTGCCGCTGCCATTGAGGTTGCCGCCGGTCCAGCGGAACTGCCCGTGCAGCGTGTGCGTGCCCGCCAGCACGCCGCCAGCGATCTCGAAGGCCGAGGCAGTGAGGTGGCCGCTGACGATGGCATTGCCGAACAGCCGGGTGGGGCCGCTCAGGGTGACACCATCGGCGATGACATGGGCGCCGCGCAGATCGAGCAGTGCGTCGGTGGCCACGGTGACCTGCGAGCCCGTCTCGAAGCTGCTGGCGCCGGCCAGGTGCAAGGTGCCGGCCTGCACGTCGAACAGGCCCTGGTTGCGCAGCGTGTGGGCGAAGGTGGTGACGCTGGCGCCGGTCTTGCGGTAGGTGCCGGTGTTGAGGAATTCGCCGTCGTGGCCGCCATAGGCGCGGTTGAAC
Source organism: Burkholderiaceae bacterium (assembly GCA_017999135.1). Classification (GTDB taxonomy): domain Bacteria; phylum Pseudomonadota; class Gammaproteobacteria; order Burkholderiales; family Burkholderiaceae_C; genus Pseudaquabacterium. Next base: position 3,954 of record JAGOBT010000184.1, on the reverse strand, counting down.
TCGGCGCTGGCCATGGTCTGGTCCAGCCACAGGCCGTTGTTGGTGTAGGCCGTGCCGCTGCCGCCGCGCAGGGTGCCGGCCTCCCACACCACCGTGCCGTCGTTGACGAGCAGGCGGCGCTCCAGGTCATGGTGGCCACCGCCGGCGATGGTGAACTGCGCGGTGCTGGCGATGGTGGTGCGGCCCTCGCCGTTCAGGGTGCCGCCGGTCCAGCGGTAGCTGCCGTCCAGCCGGTGGGTGCCCTGCAGGTTGCCGCCGGCGATCTCGAAGGCCGATGCACGCATCTGCCCGCTGGCGGTGGCCTGGCCCAGCAGCCGGGTGGGCCCGACCAGCGTGACGCCGTCGTCGAAGGTCTGCGCGCCCTGCAGCTCAAGCAGGCTGCCGGGCAGCACCACGAAGCGCGAGCCGCCCGCATGCGTGCTGTTGCCGGCCAGGCGCAGCGTGCCGGCCTGCACCTCGAACACCCCCTGGTTGCGCAGCGTGTGGGCGAAGGTGGTGACGGTGTCGGTGGTCTTGCGGTAGGTGCCGGTGTTGACGAAGGCCCCGTCGTGGCCGCCGTAGGCGCGGTTGAACTCGGCGTTGCCGCTGCTCTCGTCGCGCCAGAGGCCGTTGTTGATGTAGGTGGTGCCGCTGCCGCCGCGCAGGGCGCCGCCGTCCCAGACCACCGTGCCGTCATTGACCAGCGTGCGGCGTTCCAGGTCGTGGTTGCCGCCGCCGCCGATGCGCAGCACGCCGCCCGCATCGACCTGCAGCGTGCCGGTGCTGTTGAGCGTGGCGCCACCCCACACCAGCAGGCCGCCGCTGGCCACCCGCAGCAGGCCGCTGCCGGCCAGGTTGCCGGCCTGCGCGAAGAAGCTGGACCCGTCACCCACGCGGAACTCCCCCTCGATGGACAGCGGGCGGCTGGCCAGGGTGAAGTCACGCCCGTCGGCCACGGTGAGGCGGCCGCCGGCGGCCACCACCTCCAGCGTGTCGAACAGGTTCTGCTGGCTGCCGTTGCGCAGGAAGGCGCCGGTGCCGGCCAGGGTGACGTCGGCGGCGATGCTGCGGATGCCCGCGCCGGTGTGGCGCAGCGTGCCGCGCAGCAGGTAGCTGCCGCCGGTCAGGGTGCCGCCGGCCAGGTTGGCGAACGGGCCCAGCACGTCCAGCGTGCCGCCGCGCAGGTCCAGCATGCCGCTGTGGCTGAAGGCGCCACGCAGCGCCAGCGTCCGGTTCGGGGCGTCCACCCGCAGCAGCCCGGCGTTGCCCAGGTCAGCGAACAGCGTGCCGGTGCCGGTGGCCGTGACCAACCCGCCGGCGGCATTGAGCAGCTGGCCGGTGCCACCGATGTCGCCGCCCGACCAGGCGAGCGTGCCGGCGTTGCGCAGCGTGGTGTCCAGCGTCTTGGGCCCGCCCGGCACCACCTGCAGCCGGCCGCCGGCCAGCACGTCCAGCGCGCCGCCGGTGAGGCCGCCGCCGGACCAGGTGGCCACCCGCCCGGCCGCGATCTGCCGGGTGTCGCTGCCGCCCAGCCAGCCGCCTTCCAGCCGCAGGTCGGCCGGCAGGGTGACCACCTGGCCGGTGCCCAGCAACAGGCTGCCGCCGCCGGTGATCACCAGGCCCGGATTGAAGCTGTGCAGGCTGCCGGCGGCCAGCTCCAGCGTGCCGCCCTCGATGCGTTCGGAGCCCAGCACGCCGTAGGTGGCACCGTTGCGGAAGACCACGCTGCCGCCCGAGAACAGCGCCTGCCCGGCGCCCGCCAGGCGGGCGCCGCTGCCGTCGAAGACGAAGCGGCCGCCGGCAAAGTCGGCGTTGCCGTTGGCGTCGACCAGCAGGGCTGCCGTGCTGCCGCCCTGGCCCGACAGGCGCAGCGTGCCGGCCCGCACACGCACATCGGTCTCGGCGGTGAAGGCGCCGTTGAAGTGCGCCACGGCGCCCGGCGCGTCCACCGTGAAGCGGCCCTGCAGCAGCAGGTCGGGCTGGAACAGGCCGTTGGCCTGCACCGAGGCCGCGCCGCCGGGGGCCACCTGCAGCAGCCCGCTGCCGACCACGCTGCCGGCGGTCCATGCCATCTGGCCCTGCACCACCAGATGCCGTTCCAGCGTGCGGGTGTCATCGCCGGCCAACTGCAGCAGCGTGCCGGCCTGCAGCGTGAGGCTGCCGGGGCCGAACAGCGTGCCGCCCTGCCAGTCCAGCCGGCCGGCGGTGAGCGTCATCGCATCGCTGCCACCCAGGCCGCCGGCGGCCAGCAGGATGTCGCGGCCGTAGGTCTGGTCGGCACCGGTCGACAGCTCCAGCACCGTGCCCCGCACCGCGAAGCTGGTGGGCAGCGCCATCGTGCTGCCGGCCAGGAAGCGCAGCACGCCGCCGTCCAGGTGCAGCGGGCCGGTGGCGCTGAAGGCGCTGCCGGCGCCGAAGCGCGTGAGCCCGTCGCTGAAGGTGACGTCGCCCTTGCCGTCGATGCCGGTGCCCAGGCCGTTGAACGTCCAGGAGATGGCGGCCACCTGCAGGGCCGCGCCGGCCTGCACGTCGAAGCGGCCGGTGTGCAGGCCGCTGCCGCTGAAGCGCGCCGTGCTCCCGGTCTCGATGCGCACCTGGCCGTTGTTGTTGAAGGCGCCCGAGAAGGCGTGGCTGGCGCCGCCGGCCAGCTGCACCGCCGCGCCGGTGGCGATGCTGGTGGCGCCACTGCCGCTGGCGGCGCCTTCCAGCCGCAGCGTGCCGGCGTTGACCAGCAGGCTGCCGTCCTGCTGCACTGTGCCGGTGAACACCTGCGTGCCGGCGCCGTTCTTCTGCCACTCGCCCCGGTTGTGCAAGGCCGGCGCAAAGGCGCCGCTGGCCGACGTGGTGAAGCTGTGGCCCGACAGGTTGCGGAAGCTGCCGTCGCCGCCGATGTCGCCGGTGCCCTGCCAGGTGGCCAGGCCAGCGTTCTCGGCGCGGGTGTCCAGCGTGCCTGCCGTCAGCTCGAGCAAGCCCTCGTTGAGCAGTGCGGTGGCCGCGATGCGCCCGCCCACCAGCGTGTAGCGGCCGGCGCGGTCCACCTTCAGCATCAGGCCCACCTGGTGCGTGCCGCCTTCCTGGAAAAATACGCCCGGCGTGTCGGACGCACCGATGGTGCTGGTCTGTTCCACCTGCAGCAGGCCGCCCGTCAGCATGGTTTGCGCCGGGCCTCTGTCGCCATCGGCCACCTGCAGGAACCGGGTGACGTGGCTGCCGCCGTCCAGCCGCAGGCGGCCGCTGTTGTGGGTGTCGCTCGCCTTCAGCTGGCCGCGCACCACCATCGACCCCTGGTTGTCCAGGCCCCGGCCCAGCAGGGTGACACGGCGGTCGGCGGCGATGTTGAAGTCGGACCGGTTCTCCAGGCCGTCGGCGGCCTCGAAGTCGGCCAGCAGCTCCACCTGCCCCTCGTTGCGCAGCCGGCCGCCGAACAGCGCCGGCGCCGGCCCCAGCACCGTGAGCAGCCGCTTGTTCTGCAGCTCGCCGGTGACGTTGCCGTGGTCGAAGACGATCTGCAGCACATCGAGGTCGCCGCCGTCCTGGTGCAGGCTGCCGCCGGGCAGGATGCTCAGCTTGCCCGCCTGCAGCGTGCCGCCATGCAGCTGCAGCTGCCCCATGCGGTGCACCGGCGCCGCTGCGCCGGGTTGCAGCACCAGGTCGGCATGGCGGCCCAGGTCCAGCGTGCCGGCGTAGACGGTGGCGCTGTCGATCGAGGCGGTGCCCAGCCCCGCGCTGAAACTGCTGCCGGTGTTGAGCCACAGGCCGCCGGCCCGCAGCGTGCCGCCCAGCAGCTGGTAGCTGGCGGGCTGGCCGTGCCGTGCCAGCGCGACCTCACCCGCGACGGTGACATCGCCCGCATGCTGCACGAATCTGGCCTGCCCGGTGGTGCCCAGCACCAGATGGCGGTCGACGCGCAGGTGCGCGCTGCCGTCGATCTCGTAGCGCCCGTTGCCGAAGCCGCCGGCACCCAGCGTCAGGTCG
>JAGOBT010000183.1 GCA_017999135.1 Burkholderiaceae bacterium | reverse complement strand
GGCCACCTTTTTCCACACCACCTGGCGCAGCGGGTCGCCGCGGCGGTAGGCGCGCACGCCTTCGAATTCCCCCCCGGTGCCGCTGCGGGCCTGCAGCTCGTGGCCACCGCTGGGCTGACCGGGCGGCAGTGGCTGGGCAGGCACTTCCGGGGCCGGATAGACCAGCGCGGTGGCGGCGGGCCGCCACACCGTCCAGGCGCGGAACAGGCCCAGCGGAAACTGCGTCTCCACCAGCAGCGTGGGCAGGGGCTGGCGGCCGCGCCGGGCCGGCGTGAAGCGCAGCCGCATCAGCGCGCTGCCCTGGGCCGGCACGTCGCAGTGGGCCACGCCGGCCGCGCGGGCGTCGTACAGGCCCAGGCCCACGCCATGGCGTTCACCGCCGGGGTTGTCCAGCACCACCTCCAGCGTGGCCGGCTCGCCGGCGAACACCGGCGCCGGCGGCTTCACCCGCAGTTGCAGGCGGCGCAGGTTGCCGTGGGTCTGGTGCATGGCCGCCAGCGCGGCGCCGCCCAGCAGAAAGGTCAGCGCATAGCCCAGGTTGAGCTGGTAGTTCACCGAGGCCAGCAGCATCACCAGCAGCGTGACGCAGAAGCCCCAGCCGGCCTTGGTGGGCAGGATGTAGAGGTTGCGCTGGGTCAGCACCCAGCTGTCGCTGCGCGGCAGCCGGTTCTCGAACCAGCGCCGGATGCGCCCGCGGATCACGGAATGCCGACAGCTTCGATCATGGCGCGCACCTGCTCGACGCGCCCGCGCCCGGCGCTGCCCACCGGCACCAGCCTGTGCGCGGCGGTCTGCGGCAGGATGGCCTGGATGTCGTCGGGCGCCACGTAGTCGCGCTGCGCCAGCAGGGCGCGGGCACGGGCCGCACGCAGGATGGCGATGCCGGCGCGCGGGCTCAGCCCCTCGGCAAACCACTGGCCCGACCGGGTGGCGGCGATCAGCGCCTGCAGGTAATCGAGCAGTGCATCCGACGCATGCACCTGCTGCACGGCGGCCTGGGCCAGCACCAGCTCGGCCGGCGTCATCACTGCGCCCAGGCTGGCCACCAGGTGGCGGCGGTCCACGCCGGCCAGCAGCGCGCGCTCACTCGCCCGGTCGGGGTAGCCCAGGGTGATGCACATCAAAAAGCGGTCGAGCTGGCTTTCGGGCAGCGGGTAGGTGCCGAGCTGGTCGCTGGGGTTCTGGGTGGCGATCACGAAGAACGGCCGGGGCAGCGGCCGGGTCTCGTTTTCCACCGTCACCTGCTGCTCCTCCATCGCTTCCAGCAGGGCGCTCTGGGTCTTGGGGCCGGCGCGGTTGATCTCGTCGGCCAGCAGCACCTGGGTGAACACCGGGCCGGGGTGGAAGTTGAAGGCCTCCTTGCTGCGCTCGAACACGCTGACGCCGATCAGGTCCGACGGCATCAGGTCGGCGGTGAACTGCACGCGCGAGAACTTCAGCCCGAGCGACACCGCCAGCGCATGCGCCAGCGTGGTCTTGCCCACGCCGGGCAGGTCTTCGATCAGCAGGTGGCCACCGGCCAGCAGGCAGGCGATGCAGTCGGTGATCTGCGTCTCTTTGCCGACAATGATCGTGCTAATCTGACTTGTGAGCCGCGCCAGGCGCTGCGCAAGGTTGGAATCAGCCATTCGCGGCACCATACCGGAAAACGATTCGAGACAACGATGTCGACTGCCTATTACAGCCACGCCGAGTGCCGTTTGCACGACATGGGCGATGGCCACCCTGAGTGTCCGCAGCGGCTGGATGCCATCGCCGACCAGTTGCTGGCCTCGGGCCTGTCGATTGCGCTCGATCAACGCGATGCCCCGCTGGCCACGCTGGAGCAGGTGGAGCGCGCCCACACGGTCAACTACGTGACCCAGCTGCGTGAATTCATGGAGCAGGTGCAGGCCAGCGGCGAGCCGCGCCACCTGGACCCCGACACCGTGGTGTGCCCCGGCACCTGGCGCGCCGCATTGCGGTCGGCCGGCGCGGCGGTGGCGGCCACCGAGGCTGTGTTCAACGGTGAGGTGGAAAACGCCTTCTGCTGCGTGCGCCCGCCCGGCCACCATGCCACCCGTGGCGAAACCATGGGCTTCTGCTTCTTCAACAACGTGGCCATCGCCGCGCGCCATGCACTCGACGTGCTGGGCCTGCAGCGGGTGGCGATCATCGATTTCGACGTGCACCACGGCAACGGCACCGAAGACATCATTGCCGGCGACGACCGGGTGCTGATGGCCAGCTTCTTCCAGCACCCGCTGTACCCGGGCAGCGGCGCGGTGCCCATGGGCACCAACATGGTCAACGTGCCGGTGCCGCCCTACACCCGCGGCATGGCGGTGCGCGAGCTGATCGACGTGATGTGGATGCCGCGGCTGGAAGAGTTTGCGCCGCAGATGCTGTTCATCAGCGCCGGCTTCGACGCCCACCGCGAAGATGATCTCGGCCAGCTGGGCCTGGTGGAGGCCGACTATGAATGGATCACCCGCCGGCTGAAGGACCTGGCCGACCGCCATTGCAACGGCCGCATCGTGTCGTGCCTGGAAGGCGGCTACGCGCTGAGCGCGCTGGGCCGCAGCGTGGTGGCGCACCTGCGCGTGCTCGCTGATGTCTGAGCCTGCGGCCGCATGAACGGCGTCGACACCTTTCCCGAACTCATCGCCGCCCTGACCCGCCCGACCGCCCTGCTGGAGGTGGGGCTGCTGGTGGTGTGTCTGGGCCTGGCCTGGGCCATCTGCGCCGGGCTGCGGCCGAAGGACCCGCCGCCCGACCCCGACGGCGTCGATTTGGCGCAGCGCACGCAGGGTGGCATCTGGTTCGGCCGGCGCGGCTTCGATGGGGCGCTGTTCCCGATCCTGGCGCTGGGGCTGGCGCTGCTGGCCCGGGTGCTGATGCGCGACCACATCCCGGTGGCAGTGTTCAAGGTGGCGGTGCCGGTGCTGGTCAGCCTGGCACTGATCCGCGTGACGGTGCGGGTGCTGCATGCGGCGTTTCCGTCGTCGGCCGTGGTGCGGGCGCTGGAGCGCACCCTGAGCTGGGGCGTGTGGATCGCCGCGGTGCTGTGGACCACCGGCCTGCTGCCGGTGCTGCTGACCGAGATGGAGGCCATCAGCTGGAAGATCGGCGGCGCGCCGGTGTCGCTGCGCAGCCTGGTCGAAGGCGCGCTCAGCGCGGTGGCGGTGCTGCTGGTGATGCTGTGGCTGTCGGCCACCATCGAGCAGCGCCTGCTGCGCGCCGACAGCATGCACCTCAGCGTGCGCAAGATGGCGGCCAACGCCACGCGGGCGCTGCTGCTGCTGGTGGGCCTGCTGGTGGCGCTGTCGGCGGCCGGCATTCCGCTGGGCGCGCTGGGCGTGATGGGCGGCGCGGTGGGCGTGGGCATCGGCCTGGGCCTGCAGCGGCTGGCGGCCAACTATGTGTCGGGCTTCGTCATCCTGGCCGAGCGCAGCCTGCGCATCGGCGACACGGTGCGGGTCGACAACTTCGAGGGCCGCATCAGCGACATCACCACCCGCTACACCCTGATCCGGGCGGCCAATGGTCGCGAGTCCATCGTGCCCAACGAGATGCTGATCACCCAGCGGGTCGAGAACTTCTCGTACGCCGACCCGAATGCGGCCATCACCACCGTGGTGCAGGTGGCCTACGGAACCGACGTGGCGGCCCTGACCCCCAAGCTGCAGACCACCATGGCCGCGGTGCCGCGGGTGCTGACCACGCCCGGGCCGGCGGTGCAGTTGTCCAGCTTTGCAGCCGACGGCCTGGAGCTGACCCTGGTGTTCTGGATCGGCGACCTGGAAAACGGCCAGGGCAATGTGCGCAGTGACGTCAACCTGGCGGTGCTGCGCCTGCTGGAAGCCGAAGGCGTGGAGATCCCGTTCCCGCAGCGGGTGGTGCGCGGCCTGCCGGCGCCCGCCGATGGCGCAGCCGCACACCCTGCCGCCTGACCGGCATCGGTCAGCCGGCCAGGCTGCTGGTGTTCAGCCGGCCACCACCGGGATGCCAGCGATGCGCGCCTTCCACTCTTTCGGGCCGGTGTCGTGCACGCTGGTGCCCTGGCTGTCGACGGCCACCGTCACCGGCATGTCCTTCACGTCGAACTCGTAGATGGCTTCCATGCCCAGGTCGGCAAAGCCCAGCACCTTGGCGCCCTGGATGGCCTTGGCCACCAGGTAGGCGGCGCCGCCCACGGCCATCAGGTAGGCGCTCTTGTGCTTGCGGATGGCCTCGATGGCGACGGGGCCGCGCTCGCTCTTGCCGATCATCGAGATCAGCCCGGTCTGCGCCAGCATCATCTCGGTGAACTTGTCCATGCGGGTGGCGGTGGTGGGGCCGGCCGGGCCCACCACTTCATCACGCACCGGGTCGACCGGGCCGACGTAGTAGATGACGCGGTTGGTGAAGTCCACCGGCAGCTTCTCGCCCTTGGCCAGCATGTCCTGGATGCGCTTGTGCGCGGCGTCGCGCCCGGTCAGCATCTTGCCGTTCAGCAGCAGGGTGTCGCCGGGCTTCCAGCTGGCCACCTCGGCCGGGGTCAGCGTGTTCAGGTCGACGCGCTTGCTCTTGTTGGCATCGGGTGCCCAGGTCACGTCGGGCCACAGGTCCAGGCTGGGCGGGTCGAGGTAGACCGGGCCGCTGCCGTCCAGCACGAAGTGCGCATGCCGGGTGGCGGCGCAGTTGGGGATCATCGCCACCGGCAGGCTGGCGGCGTGCGTGGGGTAGGTCTTGATCTTGACGTCCAGCACCGTGGTCAGGCCGCCCAGGCCCTGGGCGCCGATGCCCAGCGCGTTGACCTTCTCATACAGCTCGATGCGCAGTTCTTCCAGCTTGTTGGACGGGCCGCGCGCCAGCAGCTCGTACATGTCGATGTCGTCCATCAACGCCTGCTTGGCCAGCAGCACCGCGCGCTCGGCCGTGCCGCCCACGCCGATGCCCAGCATGCCCGGCGGGCACCAGCCGGCGCCCATGGTGGGCACGGTCTTGAGCACCCAGTCGACGATGCTGTCGCTGGGGTTGAGCATCTGCAGCTTGCTCTTGTTCTCGCTGCCACCACCCTTGGCGGCCACCGTCACGTCCACCGTGTTGCCGGGCACCAGGGTCATGTGGATGACGGCGGGCGTGTTGTCCTTGGTGTTCTTGCGGGCGAAGATCGGGTCGTCCAGCACGCTGGCGCGCAGCACGTTGTCGGGGTGCAGGTAGCCCTGGCGCACGCCCTGGTTCACGGCGTCCTCGATGCTGCCGGTGAAGCCCTCCCAGCGCACGTCCATGCCGATCTTCAGGAACACGTTGATGATGCCGGTGTCCTGGCAGATCGGGCGGTGGCCGGTGGCGCACATCTTCGAGTTGGTCAGGATCTGGGCGATCGCGTCCTTGGCCGCCGGGCTCTGCTCACGTTCATAGGCGCGGGCCAGATGGGCGATGAAGTCGGCCGGGTGGTAGTAGCTGATGTACTGCAGCGCGGCGGCCACGCTCTCGATCAGGTCGGCCTGGCGGATGGTGGTGGTGCTGCGGTGGGGGGTGCTGTTGGAGCTCATGGCGGTTGCGCCGGCAAGGCGCCTGGGTCAACAAGGGAACTTTGCAGTGTAGAACGCACACCCAGTACGCTGACTGACAGGCGCCGAGACGCCTGACAGGGCTCCTACACTGCCGGCCGGGCGAACCCGGCGCCCGCCCAGAATTCGAACAACCCTGCATGAGCCCGCTTGCCCTCGTCGTCCTGCTGCCACTGCTGGCGGGCACCACGCTCTGCTGGGCGGCGGGCCGCTCCGGCACGCCGGCAGCGCGGCGCGCCACCGCCTGGCTGGCGGCCGGCGTCACCGGCGCGGCGCTGGCGCTGCTGCTCAGCCAGGCCGGTGCGGTGTTCGGCGGGCAGGTGCTGCTGGCGCAGGCCGACTGGCTGCCCGCCATTGGCCTGAACCTGGGCCTGCGGCTCGACGGCCTGGCGCTGATGTTCGCGCTGCTGATCACCGGCATCGGCCTGCTGATCATCCTGTACGCCGCCTGGTACCTGCATGCCGACGACCCGGCGGGCAAGTTCTACAGCCTGCTGATGCTGTTCATGGCGGCGATGCTGGGCATCGCGCTGTCAGACAACCTGCTGCTGCTGGTGGTGTTCTGGGAACTCACCAGCATCTCGTCCTTCCTGCTGGTGGGCTACTGGGGCCACAAGGCCGAGGCCCGTGCCGGCGCGCGCATGGCACTGGCCGTCACCGGCGGCGGCGGGCTGGTGATGCTGGCCGGCGTGCTGGTGCTGGGCCACATCGGCGGCAGCTACGAGCTGTCGGTGCTGCTGCAGCGCGGCGCCCAGGTGCAGGCCCATGCGCTGTACCCGCTGGCGCTGGGCCTGATCCTGGTGGGCTGCTTCACCAAGAGCGCGCAGTGGCCGTTCCATTTCTGGCTGCCCGAGGCCATGGCCGCGCCCACGCCGGTCTCGGCCTACCTGCACTCGGCCACCATGGTCAAGGCCGGCATCTTCCTGCTGCTGCGGCTGTACCCGGTGCTGGGTGGCACGGCGCTGTTCGAGGGCGTGGTGGCCACGGTGGGCCTGGCCACGATGGTGTTCGCCGCCTATGTGGCGGTGTTCAAGCACGACCTGAAAGGCCTGCTGGCCTACTCCACCATCAGCCATCTGGGGCTGATCGTGTTCCTGATCGGGCTGAACTCGCCGCTGTCGGCGGTGGC
>JAGOBT010000182.1 GCA_017999135.1 Burkholderiaceae bacterium | reverse complement strand
GCGCTGTCGCTGCGCCTGCACTGGCTGGCCTGCGGCGGCTGCCGGCGCTTCCGCAGCCAGCAGCAGCTGATGCGGCAGGCGATGGACCGGTGGCGGCAGTACCGCGACAGCGATGGTGATTGAGGCCGCGACGCGGCTCACGGTCCGGCGAAGCGCGGATCGACCGGCCACACCAGGCTGGCATCGACGTCGCCGCTGAGCACCCCCACCAGTGTCAGCGGCACCGGGCCGACGGCGCTGCCCAGGTCCACCGCCAAGGCGGGCACCGGGCCGTGTGACAGCGTGCCGGGCGCGGCCAGTGCCGGATCGGCGGCGTCGAAGAACTGCCAGGCCGGCGTCGGCGCGTCCAGGCCCACCACGTGGCGCAGCACGGCGATGGCGTCGCCCAGGCCGACCTGTCCGTCCTGGTCCAGGTCGGCGGCCCGCGTCTGCAGGCCGGTGGCGGCTTGCCCGGCGTCGCCCACGCCAAGGCCGACCACCATGCGCAGGATGGCAATGGCGTCCTGCAGGTCCACGGCCGCGTCGGCGGCGGCGCTGGCGGTCGGGGTGTCGATCGGCAGGCTGGCCTGCAGCACCAGCGCAGCCGCAGGCAGCCCCGCCAGGCTGGCGTGGCCATCGGCCGCCGTGGTGGTGGCCACGGCGGCCGGCGCATCCGCCTGCAACCGGACACCCGCCAGGGGACCGGCACCCTCCCGTTGCACCACCTGCAGCGCGAGCGACGGCGCAGCCAGGGCATCGACCGTGGTGTCAGCGAAGCGCAGGATCTCGATGGCGCCCAGCCGGTCCGTGCCCTCGGTGCCCATGCGCGCGGTGACGAGAAGCGCGCCGGTGGCGGCATCGCGCGCCAGCAGATAGTCGGCCCGCGCACCGGCGTACACCGCGGTGTCGGTGCCCGCGCCGCCGTCCAGGCGGTCATCGCCGCCGCCACCTTGCAGGTTGTCGTCGCCGCCGCCACCGTCCAGCTGGTTGGCGAGGGCGTTGCCGAACAGCTGGTCCGCAAAGGCGGTGCCCCGCAGGTCCTCGATGGCGGTGCCGAAGTTGACCGTCAGCTGGCCCGCCGCGGTGATGCGGTCGGCCCGGGTAGCACCCACCCCGTCCCACCAGCCGGGGTCCAGATGCGCCGTCACGCCCTGCGACAGCGCCGATGCGTCGATCAGGTCGTGGCCGGCGCCGTCCCAGATCAGGTTGGTCTCGGTGTCGGACAGCAGGTAGCGGTCGTCCCCGGCGCGCGCCGTGACCGACGGCCCGTACAGGTACTGCAGCGCGGCGATGTCCAGCGGGCTCCAGCGCAGCGCGAAGTCTTCCTGTCTGGCCTGGTAACTCATCACCGTCCAGGCGGTGCTGTCTTCCTGCACGCCCAGGTAGGGCGGGTCGCCGCCGGCTGCAAACGGATGTTTCAGTCCCAGGGCATGGCCCAGCTCGTGCACCAGCGCCAGCAGGGGCGGCGCGCCATCGGGCATCTGCAGCATGTCGGCGGCGCCGCGATTGAGGAACACATCGCTGCCCAGCGGCAGTTCATTCGGGAGCCAGGCATAGCCATCGCTGCCCGCCTGGGCGTTGTTGGCGAAGGCGATCGTGCGGGGCGCTGCGGGGTCGGCGGTCTCGACGAAGCGCAGGTCCACCAGCGACGACAGCGTGGCCAGCGCCTGGCGCGCGCGCGCCGCCTGGGCGTCGGTGAAGGGCAGGAACCCCTGCGCGTCCTCTGGTTGCAAGTCATAGGCGGGCAGCTGGCTGGGAAATGCATAGGCATAGCTGCGGTCCGGGCCGAGCAGGGTGCGGGCATGCAGGCCCGCGCCACTGGCCGGCACCAGCGCGTCGATCCAGTACGGCAGCGGCCGTGCACCGCCGAGGTAGACGACATGCTCGATGCCCTGCGGCAGCTTGACGCCGTCGACGGTGATGTAGGCGGTGTCGTCGCCGCCACTGTCGACGATGCGGTCCGTGGCGTCGCGCACCCAGTAGGTGTCATCGCCATCGTCGCCCTGCAGCAGGTCGCTGCCGGATCCGCCGTCCAGCGTGTCCTGGCCGGCTCCGCCGTACAGCGTGTCGTCGCCAGCACCACCAGACAATGTGTCGTCCCCGGCCCGGCCATCCAGGCGGTCGGCACCCGTGCCGCCGTCGATGCTGTCGCCAGCGGAGCCGCCAATCAGGAAGTCATCGCCGCCTTCCCCGGCGATCTGCTTGGCGCCGGCAACCTCGTAGTAGGCGTACTCGCCGGTGGCGGCGTCCACCAGGTAGCCGTTGACTTCGTCGTTGCCGTCGCCGGCATTCACCCGGTCCGCGCCGTCACCAGTGACGATGCGGTCGACACCGCCGAAGCCGCGTATCTCGTCGTCCAGCGGCGTTCCCTGGAGCGAATCGGCGCCGTCGGTTCCGTTGATGATGGCCATGGATGCCCCGTGTGCGCGCGGTGCGTGCGCCGCGTCAGTCGGTCTGGCCAGCGGCCACCTGCAACTCCGCCACCCCCTGCGCCAGCGCATCCAGCACCAGCGCAACGCCCCGTCTCTGATCGGCCAGCGCCAGCGGCCGGCTGCCCGGGTGGGCGGCGGCCTGCTCGGGCAGCGGCGGCAGGTGGATGAAGCCGGCGGCCACGCCGGGCTGTCGGCGCAGGGCATGCAGCAGGCCGTACATCACCTGGTTGCAGACGAAGCTGCCGGCGCTCAGCGACAGCTCGGCCGGCAGCCCTGCCGCCAGCAGCCGCTGCACCAGGGCCTTCACCGGCAGGCGGGTGAAGTAGGCCGCCGGTCCGCCGGCCACCACCGGCGTGCCGGCCGGCTGGGCACCGGCGTTGTCGGGGATGCGGGCGTCGCACAGGTTGACGGCCACCCGCTCCAGGCTGATGGCCGAGCGGCTGCCGGCCAGGCCCAGGCACAACACCACCTGCGGGCGGTGGCGGCGGATGGCCGTGCGCAGCGCCGGCAGCGATTGCGCAAACACGCAGGGCAGTTGCACGGCGGTGACCACCGCGCCGCCCCGCTGCTGCCCGTGCAGCGCCTGCGCCACCTCCCACGACGGGTTGATGGCCTCGCCACCGAAGGGTTCGAAGCCCGTCACCAGGATGCGCTCGACCTTCATGCCTGCCCCCAACCGCCGCCGCCCGGCGTCTCGACCACGAACACATCGCCCGGCTGCATCGTCACCGAGCCGATGTAGTCCAGCGCCTGGACCGATCCGTCGGCCCGCTCCACCCGGTTGATGCCGGGCGCACCGGCCTGGCCGCCCGCGCCGCCGAAGGCGCCATGGTGGCGGCCGTTGCTCAGGATGGAGGCGGTCATCGTCTCCAGGAAGCGCACCCGGCGCACGCCGCCATCACCGCCGTGCCAGCGCCCGGCGCCGCCCGACCCGCGGCGGATGGCGTAGCTGTCCAGCCGCACCGGGAAGCGCAGTTCCAGCACCTCGGGGTCGGTGAGGCGGCTGTTGGTCATGTGGGTCTGCACGACGCTGGTGCCATCGAAGCCCGGCCCGGCGCCCGAGCCACCCGAGATCGTCTCGTAGTACTGGTGGCGGTCATTGCCGAAGGTGAAGTTGTTCATCGTGCAGGGGCTGGCCGCCATCACGCCCAGTGCGCCGAACAGCGCATTGGTCACGCAGGACGATGTCTCCACGTTGCCCGCCACCACCGCCGCCGGCGGGCGCGGGTTCAGCAGGCAGCCGTCGGGCACGATCACCTGCAAGGGCTTCAGGCACCCGGCGTTCAGCGGGATGTCGTCGTCCACCAGGCTGCGGAAGACATACAGCACCGCCGCCATCGTCACCGCCTTGGGGGCGTTGAAGTTGTCGGGCGTCTGCGCGCTGGTGCCGGTGAAATCAAGGGTGGCTTCGCGCCGCCCAGCGTCCACGGTGAGCGACACGCAGATCTGGGCGCCGTTGTCCATCGGCAGGGTGAAGGCGCCATCCTTCAGCGCCGTGATCACGCGGCGCACTGATTCCTCGGCGTTGTCCTGCACATGCTGCATGTACGCGGCCACGGTGGCGGCGCCCCACTGCGCCACCATGGCGCGCAGTTCCTGCACACCCTTTTCATTGGCGGCGATCTGGGCGCGCAGGTCGGCCACCGTCTGGTCGGGGTTGCGCGCCGGCCACGGGCCGCTGCCCAGCAAGGCGCGCAACTCGGCTTCCAGCAGGTGGCCGCCGCGCACCAGCAGCTGGTTGTCGATCAGCACGCCTTCCTCGTCGATGGTCTTCGAGAACGGCGGCACCGAGCCGGGCGTGATGCCGCCGATGTCGGCATGGTGGCCGCGGCTGGCCACGTAGAACTGCGGCCGGGTGCCGGTTTCGTCCAGATAGACGGGGGTGACGACGGTGACATCCGGCAGGTGCGTGCCACCGTGGTACGGATCGTTCAGCACATACACATCGCCGGGCTGCATGCCGGTGTTGCGGGCGATCACCGTCTTGATCGATTCGCTCATGCTGCCCAGGTGCACCGGCATGTGCGGCGCATTGGCGATCAGCGCGCCGCTGGCGCTGAACAGCGCGCAGCTGAAGTCCAGCCGCTCCTTGATGTTGACCGAGTGCGCGGTGTTCTGCAGCCGCAGGCCCATCTGCTCGGCGATGTTCATGAACAGGTTGTTGAACACCTCCAGCATCACCGGGTCGGCCTGGGTGCCGGCGGCGTGGCGCTGCTGGCGCGGGCGCACCCGCTGCAGCAGCAGATCGCCGCGCGCGGTGGCGGTGGCGGCCCAGCCGGGCTCGACCACCGTGGTGGCGTTGGCTTCGGTGATGACCGCCGGACCGGCCACGCGTGCGCCCGGGGGCAGCGCCGCGCGCTGGAACAGGCCCGCCTCACGCCAGGCCTCGGCGCTGCCGTCGTCCAGTGCGCAGTGCATGCGCACCATGGCCAGCGGCGTGGCGTCACCGGGCGATGCGGCGGCCGGCGCCGCGCCTTCGGGCACCGATTCGGCCGCCCCGATGGCCTCGACCGACGCGGCCTCGATCACCAGCGCCCGCGCCGGCATCAGAAAGGCGAAGCGCTGGCGGTAGCCGGCCTCGAAGCCGGCCACCAGGCTGGTGATGGAACTGCCGGCCTCGACGGCCACCGCAAGCGCCGTGTCGGTACCCTGGTAACGCAGCAGCAGGCGCTGCACCGGGCGGATGCGCGCCGCCGGCACGCCCTGGGCCTGCACCTCGGCCACCGCAGCGTCGGTCAGCGTGGCCAGGCGCTGGCGGGCGGCCTGCAGGCCGGCATCGTCGAGCGGCAGTTCCACCGACGCCTCGCGCATCGCGATCTGGTCGGCCAGGCCCATGCCGTAGGCCGACAGCACGCCGGCCAGCGGGTGGATCAGCACCTGCTGCATGCCCAGCGCATCGGCCACCGCACAGGCATGCTGGCCACCGGCACCGCCGAAGCACTGCAGGGTGTAGCCGGTCACGTCGTAGCCGCGCGCCACCGAGATGCGCTTGATCGCATTGGCCATGCTGGCCACGGCGATCTGCAATGCGCCAGCGGCCACGGTCTCGGCCGTGGTGGGTGTGCCGGTGGCCCTGGCGATGCGCGCGGCCAGGGCGTCGAAGTGCTGGCGCACCACGGTGCCGTCCAGCGGCTGCTGCCCGTCGGCGCCGAACAGCGCCGGAAAGTGCGCCGGCTGCAGGCGGCCCAGCAGCACGTTGGCATCGGTCACTGCCAGTGGGCCACCGCGGCGGTAGGCGGCCGGGCCCGGGTTGGCACCGGCCGATTCAGGCCCCACCCGCAGGCGGGCGCCGTCGAAGGCGATGATCGACCCGCCGCCCGCAGCCACGGTGTGGATGGCCATCATCGGCGCGCGCATGCGCACGCCGGCCACCTGGGTGTCGAAGGCGCGCTCGAACTCGCCGGCGTAGTGGCTCACGTCGGTGCTGGTGCCGCCCATGTCGAAGCCGATCACCTTCCCGTGGCCAGCTGCCAGGGCCGTTCGCACCATGCCGACGATGCCGCCGGCCGGGCCGCTGAGGATGGCGTCCTTGCCCTGGAAGCGGTGGGCCTCGGTCAACCCGCCCGAGCTCTGCATGAAGTACAGCGACACGCCGGGCATCTGGCTGGCCACCCGGTCGACATAGCGCTGCAGGATGGGGCTGAGGTAGGCATCGACCACCGTGGTGTCGCCGCGCGGCACCAGCTTGATCAGCGGGCTGACCTGGTGCGAGATGCTGACCTGGGTGAAGCCGATGGCGCGTGCCACCTCGGCCGCGGCCAGTTCATGGGCCGGGTTGCGCCAGCCGTGCAGCAGCACGATGGCGCAGGCCCGCACGCCGGCGTCGAACACCGGCTGCAGCGCCGCACGCAGCGCATCCGCATCCAGCGGCTGCAGCACGGCGCCCTGGGCATCGAGCCGCTCGTCGGCCTCCACCACCGCCTCGTACAGCAGCGTGGGCAGCACGATGTGGCGGTCGAACAGGCGCGGACGGTTCTGGTAGGCGATGCGCAGCGCGTCGCCGAAGCCGCGGGTGATCACCAACGCGGTGCGGTCGCCCTTGCGCTCGAGCAGCGCGTTGGTGGCCACCGTGGTGCCCATCTTCACGCCCTCGACACGGTCGGGCGTGATCGGTTCGCCAGCGCCCAGGCCCAGCAGCCGGCGGATGCCTTCGACCGCGGCGTCGGCGTACTGTTCGGGGTTGTCGCTCAGCAGCTTGGCGGTGGCCAGGCTGCCGTCAGGGCGGCGGCCGACGATGTCGGTGAAGGTGCCGCCGCGGTCGATCCAGAACTGCCAGCG